>JBHHVM010000406.1:0-3692 GCA_046754265.1 Phycisphaerae bacterium | reverse complement strand
GCAGTTGCTGTTGCCGTTCAACTCGAAACGCGCCACTCGAAACTCGAACTCACCGCATCATTGCAGTAAGCGCCGGGCGGATGATATACTCGCCCCTCTATAAACGCGAACCCGCGACGCCCTTGATGCGGATGCCCCATGCGAGTGGTCCTACTCGACAACGACCAGGTCCTCAAAGACCTCAAACTCGACGCCGAATCCATCTCCATCGGTTCAGACGCTGCAGGCCAGGTTCACCTGCCCGACTTGGCCATCGCCCTCGAACATGCCCGCCTCCTCCGCAACCCCACTGGCCAATGGATGGTCGAAGCCGTCCAGATCGATCGCCCCATGCAGGTCAATGGGCGGGACGTGGATCAGCGCTGCCCGGTCTACAACGGTGATGAACTCGCCATCGACCGCTTTCGATTGAAACTGGCCATCGATCCGGGCACCGACCTGGGCATAGCCGGTCGAAGCTCGCTGGATGAATTGGCCGAAATCAAAAACTATCCCTTGCCACCGGGTAGTGAAGTTCGTCGGCCGCAGGACTTATTGGCCATCCCAGCCGAACAATTCCAGCGACTGGCCCGGTACGCCGAGGAGATCGCCGGTTGCGGCCGAGTGGCCGACCTGGCCGATCTGACTCTGACCACGGTATTGGAATCCCTGACGGGCCAGTTTGCTTGGTCCGGTCTTAGGCCTCAGCCGGCAGGACCACTCGAAACCGTCGAAGGACGCACCGAACGAGGGGCCACAGCCAGACCCCCGCAGGCGGTTGAAAGTCTGCAATACCGCTGCCTGGAACGTAGCCAGGCCATTCTCATCGCCCGCAAGAAAAGCCAGGCCCAGCAATCCGCCTTGGCCGTGCCACTGGTCGGCGCTCGGGGACGATTCGGCCTGCTCTACGTCGAAGCAAAGCCCGAGGAGCATCGGTACACGATGCACCACCTCGACATTCTGCTGGGCATCGCCGCCTTCACCGGCCACAAGCTCGAATCGCTGCTGTTGGCCGGGGCCACGCTCGATGGTCTTCACACAGAATCAATACCCTCTCCCCCGGCCCAAGGGGGTCAACACCATGCAGGGGCCGGAGTGCAACCTGTTGACACTCCCCCAACCATAGCTCCCCCTCCAGGCCCGGCACCTGCCGGATCACTCGATCCCTTGCGGGCCATTCAAATCCGCCTCAACGCCAAGAAAGCCCCCACTTGGCCGGGCTATCAGTTGGGTATCCACTGGCGGCCCGGCAAAGAACGCGGCGGCGACCTCTACGACGCCATGACCCTGCCCAACGGAATGGGCAGCTTGCTGATGGCCCACGTTCGATCCGATTTGCCAGGCACGCAGGTGGCCCTGGCCCAGGCTCGGGCCGCATTTCGCGTGGCGGGCCTGCACGGCGATCCACCGCGCACGCTGCTCCGCGAGCTGGATTGGCTGGCTGGCAACATCGAGGGAAACTGCGTCCTGTCGGTGGCCCACACAGTCTTCAACCCCAAGACCGGGGCCATGGAGTTCGGCGCCGCCGGGGGGGTCGAAGCTGTTATCGTGGACACGAAAGGTCAAGTCCGCGCGCTGGCTGACGGCGACGGGGAGCCGCTCGGGTTGTCCGAATCGGCCGAGGTGCCACGATGCACCGAGCGCTTGGCCAAGGGCGAGCTGCTGGCCGTTCTTTCGCCGGGCTACCGGACCCTCTGCGAATCGTCCGGCACGCCTTTGAGTCGGGCTCAATGGGTTGAGGTTCTGCGCTCTGGGGTGGGCGAAGCCCCCAGCGGGTTGCTCGAGGACCTGCACCAGGACCTGGCCGCCTTCTTCAGGGATGGACGGCAGCCGGACGATATAACGGTATTGCTCTTGCGAAGGACATAGGCAGCCCTCTGTCGCCCAAAGAGTTGCGCGTTACCGGCCGGTTACTTGTCGGGCCAGTTGGTCCCGGATAGGATGGGCTACTGCTGGGGCGACGCCCGTCGCTTCGGGGCCAGGGAGGCCAACCGCTGATTCGACACCCCCACAAACTAAACCTGATGGGCTTGGCCCTCATGGCCGCGGGCCTGGCCGGCTGCAACAGCGCCGGGGGAACCGTTTCGTCTAACGGCGGGGCGAGTTCTCTGCCCCGTCCAGCCGACGACTCTGCCGTGTTGGGGGCAACCTCAACTCAGGGTCGATGCCTGACCACGCTCGATGCCGACGTATTGGCCCGTCAGGTGCTGACGCTGGTCAATATCGAACGCGCTTCTCTGGGCCTGGACCCGCTGACGGTCGATGGGAGGCTGACCAAGGCTGCGGGCGACTTCGCCTGCACGTTGGCAGCCGACGGCTTTTTCGACCACATCGACCCGCAGACCGGCGAAGGGCCGGGGGATCGGGCGGCCGCCGCGGGTTACGACTTCTTTGCCGTGGGTGAAAACCTGGCGGCGGGTCAACCCACCGCAGCCGAGGCGGTGGACGGCTGGCTCCACAGCGAAGGACATCGCCAGAATATGCTCTCTCCTGAATGGAAGGAGACGGGCATCAGCGTTCGCCGCGGCGGACCCTACAACATCTACTGGGTGCAGCTCTTCGGCAGTCCCGTCACCGTCAGCCCAAGGTACACCATAGACGAGGGAGCTTTGACGGTCAGCCGTTGAAGCTGCTCAGTTCACCGTTCAGATTGAGCATGCATTCCAAGGGTGTGGAATGAATCGCATTGCCGTACCCAAGTTCGCGCCCGTCCGAATGCCCCGCACCACGCTTATCCTACTGGTCCTCTGCTTCACCGGCTGCAGAGCGCAGTGGCAACAGCCCGATCGGGTCATCACATCCCTGCAAATCAACCCCGGCGACCGCGTGGCCGACCTCGGGGCAGGCCGGGGTTATTTCGTCTTCCGACTTGCAGACGCCGTCGGGCCTCAAGGCACCGTCTACGCCGTCGAGGTCACCGACCAGAAAGTCAAAACCCTCACCGAGCAAGTCCAAAGGAAAGGCTACACCAACATCCAGGTCATCCTCGGCCAATTCCAAGACCCCCTCCTGCCCGACCACAGCATCGACCTGGTCTTCTGCTGCAACGCCTATCACCACATAAACGATCGCGCCGCCTACTTCGCCCGCCTCAAGACCGACCTGAAACCCACAGGCCGAGTCGCCATCATCGACTTGAAACGGAATCAAACTAACCTGTTGGCCAAACTCATGGTGCCAAAGGAGCATTCCACTCCCGAACCCCTCCTCCTGGAAGAAATGACCCAAGCCGGCTACAAACCCCTGACCACTCACGATTTCCTAAACGAACAACACTTCATCATTTTCGCACCAGAGAAAAACCCACCCGCTTCGTAGCAGCCCGTCTTCTCCCCGCGCAGTCGCGCCGGTAAGCCGGGTAGGGTCCGCTGTGCGGACCCTCGAACTCGGGCGTAGTGCATTTGGGGCGCTCCACTACCATCCCAAGAGACTTTCTTACCGACCGAACCATTCTAACGTGACTGCTGGCCCCCAATTACGTTTTCTACCCTGTGTACGGCCATCCGAGGACATTTTTCCGGTCCAGGAACACCCACACCCAGATATCCACCGCTTTGGATGGCCCACACCGATTTGCTATAATCAAAAGCGTTGTCCGTACCCGGGCTGGAGGTTGATCTATGAACCTCGTTCGAGGGGGAACTAGGCATAGTGCAGCCGGTCGGTGTCACGTCGGCCCGGCGAGCGTCGTGGTTCTCGCGGCCGTCCTTGCC
>JBHHVM010000405.1:0-3696 GCA_046754265.1 Phycisphaerae bacterium | reverse complement strand
GATCACCGCATCCACCACCTCCGCCCCGGCTGCATCCGCCAAGGCCTGCAACTCAGCCAAAGGGTTGCGCACGTCCACCAGCCGGTCGGGCGTCAGCACCGTGGCCAACACCGCCCGTTCTCGCTGGACCGACAAATCTGTACGCTTGGGTTCCGCCAAAAAGCCCCTGCACAAACCCCATCCCTCGCGGGGCGGAAGTGAGAATAGCGATGCCTGCCTGTGCCCACGACTGTAGCTGACGTGGGCACACCGCGTCAATTCACCAGTTTCCCGGTTGACAGGAAGCGGTTGTATTGACCTGCCGGTCGGATGGTCTCTTAGGGCTTGGGTTACTTCAAGCTGACCCAGATGGTTTTCAGTTCGGTGTAGGCGTTCAACCCTTCCTTGCCACACTCTCGGCCGTGGCCTGAATACTTGAACCCGCCGAAGGGGGCGGCTGGGTCGAAGGTGTTGTAACAGTTGATCCACACGGTGCCCGCCCGCAGGCGCTTGGCGAAGTTGTGGGCCTTGGCGATGTCGCGGGTCCAGACCGCCGACGCCAGTCCGAAGATGGATTTATTGGCCTGGGCCGCCACCTGCTCGATGTCGTCGAAGGGGATCACACTGGCCACGGGTCCGAAGATCTCCTCCTGGGCGATCTTCATGTCGTTGCTGACCTCTGTGAAGATGGTGGGCTTGATGAAATAGCCCTTGTCGCCCTGGCGCTGCCCGCCGGCGACGCACTTGGCGCCTTCGGTCTTGCCGGCCTCGATGTAGCCCATGATGCGATCAAACTGGTCCTTGGAAACCTGGGCCCCCTGCTCGGTTTCGGGGTCGAAGGGATCGCCAACCTTGCGGGCCTGGGCCTTGTCGGCGAAAGCGCCCACGAATTCGTCGTGAATCTTTCGTTCCACGAACACCCGCGAGCCGGCGCAGCAGACTTCGCCCTGGTTGAAGAAGATGCCCGCCATGGCCCCGTTGACGGCGTGCCGGACGTTAGCATCGGCGAAGATAACATTGGGGCTTTTTCCGCCCAGCTCAAAGGTCAAACGTTTGAGCGTCGGGGCGGCATTGGCCATGATGAGTTGGGCAGTCTTGTACTCTCCGGTAAAAGCGATCTTGTCGACGTCGCCGTGCTTGACCAGGGCGTCGCCAGCAGTCTCTCCGAAGCCGTTGACGATGTTGATCACGCCGGGCGGGAAACCCGCCTCCAAGGCCAGCTCGCCCAGCCGCAGGGCGGACAACGGCGTTTGCTCAGCCGGTTTGAGCACTACGGTGTTGCCCATGGCCAGGGCAGGCCCCCACTTCCAGGCCAGCATCAACATGGGGAAGTTCCAGGGGATGATTTGGCCGCACACGCCCACCGGTTCCCGGCGCGTGTAGCAGAGGAACTGACCCATCTTGTCATCCACCGGAATCGTCTCGCCGTGGACTTTGTCCGCCCACCCGCCGTAGTAGCGGAAAGTTTCGACCACCAGCGGGACGTCGGCGGCCAACACTTCGCGGATCGGCTTGCCGTTGTTGAGCACTTCCAAACCGGCCAACTCCGTCGCGTTTTTCTCGACCAGCTCAGCCAACTTAAACAGGAGCTTGCCGCGATCCCGGGCGCTCATCTTGGCCCAGGGCCCGGTCTCGAAGGCCCTGCGGGCAGCCCCGACCGCCTGGTCGATGTCGGCCTTGTCGCTGTCACAGACCGCCCCGATGGTTTGGCCGGTGGCGGGGTTGATGGCGTCGAAGGTCTTGCCGCTGGCAGCCTCAGCCCATTCGCCGTTAATCAGGTTCCTGGTTTGCTTGACCGGGGGTGGAGAAGTCGTCGCAGCGGTAGCCATCTGAGCACCTCGTATTTAACTCGAAGGGTTGTCCATAAAAGCACGCGAACCGAAACTCCACCAAGCCGACCTGAGCCCCCGACCGGCAGAAACGGCGTTCGCGTCCAGGCGAATTTAGCCCTAGAGAATTCGCAACCGCGTATCGTAGAGGTGGGTCCGGGAGAGTGTCAAGATACGCGCTCAGCCGGCCAAGTTACCCCTACCCAATCGCCGCCCAGCGAATGCAGCTTGGGTTGTGATACTGTGTAATGTTATTATGGACAATAGCTTACGTATGATTTAGTTTTCTGGCCGGGCCTGTCGGACAGTGGCTGACTGGACCGAACCCGTTGATGAATCCGCCGGCCGGGACGGCCTGACGGCAGAAACTGATGGTTTGGCCCTTGACACTGGCCGATTTATCTATATACATATAGCCATATAGGAATACGAAGTCGGCAGGCTGTCGGGGGCACGAGCCCATTGTTGTCTCGAACCAGTGAATATGCTTTGCGGGCCATGATCTACCTGGCCAGCCATGAGTTGGACTGGCCCATCCCCGGCAAGGACATCGCCGAGGCGACCGGCGTGCCGCGAAAATACCTTTCCAAGGTTTTGGCTGATCTGGTTCGGGTCAAGGTCTTGGAATCAGCCCGGGGCAAGTCGGGCGGGTTCAACCTGGTTCGAGCGGCGGATGAGACGTTTCTGTACGACATTCTGGCCCCCTTTGAGTCGTTCGAGCCTCGCCATTGTCCCTTTGTCAACCAGGAATGCAACGATGCCAACCCCTGTCAGGCCCATGTGGAGTGGCACAAAGTGGTCGACGCCGAACAGCGGTTTCTGCGGCAGACCACGTTACACAAGATCACCTTTGCCGGTCGACACAAAGGCGGTCATCGACGTGGCCAATCCAAGCAGCCGACCAAGAAAACGGCAGGCAGGTTGAAGCGAACAGGTTCAGCGCGTGCGTAGGCGGGAGGCTTGACATGAACGGGCGGAGCGATTCCGAACAGGGCCACGGGAAGGTGGTTGCGGGCTCAGTCCGGCAGGAGGCCGGTACGGCTGGGCGGATGGGGCCACAGATTGACGCGGCTGCGGAATGGCGCAGGCCCATGACCGGTATTGTCTTGGGTTTGTTGCTCTTTGAGACCATTACGGGGTTGTTGATCTACCTGGCCCCGTTTTCGGTTTTCAACCAGCTCGGCGTGGTGTGGCACAGCGTGATCGGGGTGGCCATGCTGGTGCCGGTGGCCTGGTACTTAGGTCAGCACTGGTGGCGGCGGTTTCGGGGTAAGTTCAACCACTATCAACTGCTGGGCTACTTGTCGGCAGCGGTGCTGGCGGTGCTGTGCGTCAGCGGCGTGGTGCTGACCTGGCAGGGGTTGTTCGGCGTTCGCATGGACTACGGGTGGGACCTGGCCCACCTGGTGACCGGGCTGGTGCTGATCTTTGTGTTGGGGGCCCACCTGGGGATCCTGTGGTGGCGTAAGGTCAACGCCCCCGAAGCGGTGGCTGCGTTGGCGTCGGCCAAACGTGCGTTCATGGGTTGGTGCGGCGGGATCACAGCGGCTTTGTTGTTGATTCATGCCGGGTCGGCTGGCTTGTACCGCGAGGCGCCGTTGAATAACGATTTCCCGGCCGACTATAGCTGGAAGTTCGGCAAGGACAGGCCTTTCGCGCCGAGCCTGGGCCACACCGAGACCAATTGGGCCTACGACTCCAAGAGTTTGTCCGGGTCGCCGGGTTGCGGGTCGGCGGGGTGTCACAGCGACATTTTGGAAGAATGGCAACCCAGCGCTCACCGCTATGCCTCGGCCGATGTCGCCTTCCAGAAGGTGCAGGAGTTCATGCTGGCCGACGCGGGCGCCGAGGCCACCCGCTACTGCGCCGGGTGTCACGATCCCATCGC
>JBHHVM010000404.1:0-3700 GCA_046754265.1 Phycisphaerae bacterium | reverse complement strand
GATACCCCGCGTGTACCTTACGAAAGAACTGTTGGTCCGGCGTTTTGACGCTAACTGTCACAGCGTAGGCCCGTTGGCCCTCAAAACCCTCGGACCGCAGCATGTAATCGGGCTGGATGTTGGCCACCTCGAAGCTGTAACGACCCTGGTCGGTTGAAACCGATGCCCGATTGCCCGGCCTGACCACCATCTGCAAGGGCTGGGCTCGGCCCGGAACGTCGATGACCAGTCGCCGCCGAAAGACCGGCGTGTCACCCTCCAGCTTGGTGCCAAAATAATACACGCTGCCCAACGCAAGAATGATGATCCCCGTGTGAATCATCCACACACCGAGGTTGACCGCGCTGAATCGGATTTTGCGTAGGGTGACCACGGTGATGTTGGCCACCATCAGGAAGATCAGTAGGTCGAAGACCCACCAGTTGAAGAACTGAAACTCGGTCATCTCCAGCCGCCAGTATTGGCGGGCCGGTGGGTAAGCGCTACCGATCGAGCTGTAGATGAAGATGAGTATCAGCAAGCTGACACCCAGCCAAACGCTGCTGAAAAGGTCTACTAGCAGGCGGAAAGGCCCTGCGGGACGATGAGCCAAAGGAACCGATTTGTGGTTCATGAGTTTGCCCCATTTGGAACTGAGTCATGGTGCCATTACCATGCACGAATTACCCTGTGAACGCTCCCCCCGGCGTTAGATAATCCTAGCCACTATAGCATAAAAAATCGACGGCGACACCCCATCCATCGGAAGTCGGAAGACCTGCCGACTTCGGGTGGACGGGGCATCGCCGCCGGTAGCCTCAGCGGGTTGGCTCCAACCGGAGGCGTCTCAAAACCGAACGCGCCGCGACACTCCTCCGTCAGTTTTTAGCGGGCACAAGCCATCACTCGTCGGTGCTGGCCAGGCTGGCGTCGTGGACGGTCTTGGCCGTGACCTGGGTCATGGACCCAAACGACCCCACCGGAACCAGGTGAATCTCAACCCGTCGATTCTGGGCCCGGCCGTCCTCCGAGTCGTTGGAGGCGATGGGCCGAAACTCACCGAAACCCATCACACCAAGATGGGCCGTCGTTACCCCCTCAGCCTGCAGGGCGTCGGACACCGCGATGGCCCGGTGGGCGGACAGGTGCCAGTTGGTCGGATGCAGCTTGCGGGTCGTCTCTCGTGAGACGCGCACGTTATCGGTATGCCCCACCACAATCACGTCGAAATTCTCCGCCTCCGGCACAGCCATCACTTCGGCGAAGCCCTTGAGCGTGTCCTTGGCCGAGTCCCGCACCACGTCGCTGCCCAGGGCGAACAGCAGGTCGGACTTCCACTTGACTGTGCCACGGTGGGCATCGTACTCGATAGCACTGGGATACTGGGCTGCGAAGCGTTTCAGGGCTGAATCCAGCGCCTCGGGCAGGATGGTCTGGGTGATGACCGCCGGCTGAATCATGTCCTTGTCCGCCATGCTCTCCAGCGTCTTTTGGGCCGAGCCGAAGGCCGACTCCAGGCGGTCGTTCTCAGATGCCAGGTTGGCCACCAACTGCTCTTTGGTGCTCAACTCCCCTTCCAAAGAGACCACCTTGTTTCGCAGATTGTCCGCCACGCCCCGGGCGTCGAACAGCTCCTGCTCCATCTCCGACTTTTCCGCCTGCAATTTCATGTGAGACATTTCCAGTTGCCGGTGCTTGTCCAGCGACACGCAGCCGCCGACACCCGCAATCGCCACCAACATCGTCAGCCGTGACATCATTTTCATCGTGTGGACCTCCTGTACCTGCTCGCCAAAGCATACCGGGCGGTGCCCCGCGACGCGCAGGACCTTGTGCTCCGCCTTAGAACCAATTCTCTGTCTAGGCCGCCACCGAAAAGCACACCGGGCCCCGGCGTCGATTCCAATGGACGGTCAACTTGCGACGGGAGATGACTCTTGTGGGGGAGGATTCAGACCGCTGGTCGATCGGACCGCACACCACAGCATCCCTGCCTATATCGAAACCCAGGCCTGCTCCCGCGCCGTGCGGTCGGCCCTGGCCCCGTTTCTAAGCGGTCATCCTTCCGACCGCTTGCCCAACATAAACCCGATCCCCATGGCTGCCAGGGCTGCGCCGGCGCTGGCCGCTCCGAAGATCCAAAGTTTTTCGTAAACCACTTCCATCAGGTCAGGCCAAACGCCCTGCATCATGGAGGCAGCCGCCAGCCCGGCGATACACATCACCGCGGTGGCCACCGCCAGGATACCGGTCAGCCCGGTCGAGGCTGCATCCGGACCGTATTCCACCACCGTGCGGGTCCGAGCAGCCGTGACCGGCTCAGCCGCGGGTTCAAATGCTCCGGTAGCAGCCGCGGCCGACGCCTCGGCCGGCTCTTCGGTGATCGCCCCTTCCAAACCCGCCCGGGTCGCTTCGCCCATTTCCACCGTGGACGGGGCCCCAGCCTCATCCTCGGGATAAATCTCGTCCAGCAGATCGGCGCCCAGCGACGTGTCGTCGCTTTCACGGGTCAGGTCCAACAAGCCAGAGCCGCTCCCGATGCCTTCGATGCCCAGTCCAGCCGCACCTTCCGAAACCACCGTGGCAGCCAACGGGTCCACGTCGGCCAACTCGTCTTCATCCTCGTCAAAAACGCTGACCCCCACCGAGGTGACCACGGTGTCGTCTTTCTTGTCACCGGCCTTGGCCCCGACCGCGGTATCATCCGCGTCGGCTTCTTCCAGCGACAGCACGTCGCTGCCCAAGCCCGGCGAAGACCCAGCCAAGTCGATTCCGCTTCCCAGCCCGGGAGTGGAACCAGCCAAATCAAAGCTCGTGCCGGTGTCGTCGGCGGGCTCCAACACCAGCTCTCCACTGGCCCCAGCCGCGCTGTCGTCGGCGGCGGGGGCGATGGCATCGACCTCCTCAGCCTTGTAGTTGACCTTGCCGGCGTCGCGAAACTCGCGCAGTTGCCCCTCGCGGACCAGGTGCTTGACCTGGTCGTCGGTCATGTGCAGCTTCTCGCAGACTTCTTCAATCGTGTAAAAACTCTTGGCCATCTGACCTTTCCACAATCCCATGTGGCACCGGTTTTCAACCGGTGGGACACAGGTCCATGACCTGTGGGTTACAAACCTGGGCCACACTTCTGGGATGCACTCTAAGGGACGCCGCCCATGGATTGTAGCTTCCTGCGGCGCTGTTGTTCCACCAACTCCTCGATAACCTCGGGCGACATTTCAGGGTCCCCGTTCAAGTCTTCCAGGAACCGATCATACTTCCAGGACCGGGCCGCCAGCAACTTTAGCAACGGTTTTCCCGGCAGCACCTCGTAACACCACAGCGTCGAGGTGTCCACATCCACCATAAACACGCCGTAGGTCGTCTTGGACAACTGGCCGGTGAAGGCAAAAATCCCGCGGGCCCCGGACTGAGCGACCGGCTGGGCCAGCGCCCGATCGGTCAGAGGCTCATCCAGCCGTAGGACCAAGCAGGTGGCGATCACCGCCAGGCTAATAGCCATCACCCAGGCTGGGCCTTGTGACCGCCGAGACCGCTCCGCCGCCAGGGCCGTAACGCTTTCCTGGGCCGGCTCGATCCCGCACGCAGGTTTTTCACCGGGAATCTGTGGCTGCAACGCTTGCCGTCCCTTGCCGGGTAGGTACAGTGCCTACCCGTGGTCATTATAGCCGCCAGGCCCGATCCCTCAAGCGCCCCAGCGGCATCGAGCGACCCGATCCGA
>JBHHVM010000403.1:0-3723 GCA_046754265.1 Phycisphaerae bacterium | reverse complement strand
CAGGGCGATGAGTTGAATGGTCTTGCCCAGCCCCATGTCGTCCGCCAGGCAGCCACCCAACCCGTAACGATCCAAAAATGCCAGCCAGGACAAGCCCTTGATCTGATAGGGGCGCATGGTGCCGTGAAACCCGGCGGGCTGTTCCAGGTCGGTAATGGTCTGGCGCGTGGTGCCGACGCTGTTCAGGGCATCCTGGAGCCAGCCTGTGGCATCGATCCCGGTGATGGGCAACCCGGTGCGGGCGTCGCCGACCAACGACATCCGCAGGGCCTCAAAGAGTGTGATCGGTTCACGGGGTTGGGCCTGCAGCAAGTCGCGGGCCTTCCGCAGCACTTGGGGATTGATTTCGATCCAACGCCCCCGAAGACGGACCAGGTTGCGGCGCATCCCGCATAGCCGGCGAAACTCAGATTCGCTCAGCAATTCGTCACCTAGAGCCACGCGCCAGCGATATTCAAGCAGGGAATCCAGGCCCACCAGCCCGTCGGCGACGGCCGTGCTGGGGGCCAGTTGCATGCGCAGCCCCAGTGGCCCGCGCGAGGGTTGGCACCATTGAGGTAGAAGGACGCCGAAATCGTTGACTTCCAGTTGCGGCACGCATTCACGAATGAAGCTGTAGGCCCCATCGGTATCCAGCAGGCATTGGGTGGGGCATTCGGTTTCGATGATGTCGGCCAGCGAGGCGAAGAAATGCGAGGCTCGCAGCAGATCGGCGTTTAGCTGCTCAGCCAACATTTGATAATGGTTGCGCAGCAGACCCATGCTGTCGTGAAGCGACCAGACTTTGGCGGCGTCCAACAATACGCTGGGATCGTCGGTGGCTTGCAGGTGGAAGCTGACCGTCCAGTCGGCGTCGTCTTCGGCAGAGGTAGTGTTGTCCGGCAGATCCGGGGGGTTGAGTCGAAAACAGGTTCTGAACTGGGCGTGAGAGGTGGTGTCATCCAGTTGCCCCACCCAGGCTCGGACACGATCGAGCAGTTCGGCATGTTGCTGGCGGGTCCCGCCGAGCGTGGATCGCTGCCCGACAAGCCCCTGGAGCCAGAGCACGTCGGCCGAGAGCGGTCCTTGGCGCTGCTGCAAGGAGGTGACCAGCGGATCGTCGGCCAGGCTGAGTCGGACGATGGCGTCCAATGCGGTCGAAAGGAAATCGTCCACCAGGTGGCGGGCGTCCAGGCCGGTCGGGTCAGATCCTCCACAACGACAAACCGGAGGCATGGAGGCAATTAGCGTGGCCAATTGCCTGGTGTCGATCAATTCTTCCAGGACCGGGCGCCAGACAGCCCGGTAGGTTCCGTCCCTGCTGGACACCAGGTCTGGGACGAACCGTTGGGCCCGTAGCAGATCAAGCAACAGCCTGGCCAATCGCGACCAGAATTTCAGGGAATCCCCCAATTTCAATTGGCCCGGCGCTTCCTCCGGCAGGGAGGCCAGCAGATCGACCGCCTCAGCCGGTCCGAACGAAAGGCAGGCCACCGTCCAGGCGTGCAGTTGCTTCATTGACGCCCCGATCGGATCGGGAGGGTCCAAGCTCAGGGCGGCCGACCGCTCGGGTTGGCCCTCTACGGTAGGCAGGCGCAGGCAACCGTCCCCGGGATGTGCCCCAGCCGCGAGCAGGCCGTCCCAGTGATCCCCCACGGTTTGGCGCAGACCCTCAGCCGACAGGGCAAATGGATGCACCGGCGGCCCGGATTCACGATGAGCCGATTCGGCCCGGCCCGAAGTGCGGTCTCTTGCCGCAACTTGGCCATCTTCGCCCCAAAGCGTGAAGCGCTTCTCGTTCCAGTAACCGTGTAGCGCGATCATGCCCCACCGTTCGATATTGCGTGGCTCTTACGAAGTCTTGTCCCGGAACTTACGCCGGTTGCCGCCCGGCGAAAGCGAATCGCCCATCATACAACAATTCTCCCACGGCAACGAGGCCCGAATGACCTTGGATTGGAGTTGTTCCGAGCGGACGCGGCTTGGGTGCAATGGGTTGGTCTGTCGGTCCCGGCGGGCCGGGATTAGGATGGCTGCACGGTTGGGCGGTTACATGCCGTGTTGATGACCGATACCGCACAGTCCCGGCGCGCCGGGATTGACTCGCCCTGGTGAGTGGATTTGAGCATGCAAGAGCCCGGCGGCTGGGAATTGGCCTGGAACCTGATGATCGGGCCGGTGCTGTCGGCGGATTTTTGGCCGGCCGCCCTGTTGCTGGGCATGACCTTGCTGAGTTGGCCGGCCTGGCTGGCATGCACCGGCCGAGTGGACCGCCCGGCGCTCCGCTGGAGCCTGGGCGCTTACGGTTATTCGCGCCTGATGACGGATTTTGTGTTTTGGGGACCCGTAGTGGCCGGATTGGCTGCGGTGCTGGCGGCCCGAGGCGTGATGGGACCGCAGCCAGGCAAGGCCGGCGTCAAACGGTCGGCTGCGACCCTTGCGGTGGCGATTGCCTCGGTCGTCATGACCCTGACCGTGCCCTACTGGCCGGTCACCCAATGGGCTGTCTGCGCCCTGCTGGTCAGCCGGGTGTTTGGCCCGGTAGCGGTGCCTGGGCCCGATAGCGAGCCGACCCGTACCGGGTTGTGGCGGTACGCGTGGGTGGGGTTGGTGCTTTCATTGCCGGTCGATGGGCTGACCCAACGGGTCTACCTGCCCTTGGTGGGGCTGGGCATGTTGGGGTGGGTGGCCTATGCCTTCGCACTGTGGCGACGCTCAGCCAAACACACGCCCGAATCCGTTTTTCGACGAGGGTTGGGGGGGATCGCCTGGGCGTTGGCAGGTTTGCTGTGCAGCCTGGCGATCCTGGAGGTCTACTTCCAACAGATCTACGACGCGTCCGATGGAAACACCGGCTTGAAGACGTCGCGGCTGTGGTGGAAGCGCCACGTGGCTTACAACCCGTGGGGTTTCCGCGACCGAGAGTTCGAACCGTTGGATCGGTTCGACGATCATCTGCGGGTGGTGATCCTGGGCGATTCGTTCGCATTCGGGCAAGGCATCGCCAACACGGACGAGCTGCTTGGGCCATTCCTGGAGAAGGAACTGACCAAGCGCATGCCCGATGCCAAGCCGGTGACGTGCTTTAACCTCTCCAAGGGGGGAATCGCCACCGATCGGGAATTGGCCATCTTTCAGCGGTGGGCCCCGCGCATCGGGCCGCATGCCGTCGTGTGGGTCTATATGCTCAACGACATCGGCGAGGCTGCAGTGTTCAAGGCCGTAAACCACCCCGCCCTGAATCGCTGGCGCCGCCTGACCAGAGCCAGCGTGGCCTGGGATTTTCTGGTCTGGAGAGTCTACACCCGCTGGTTCATGCCCGGTAAGGGCAAACCCCCTTTGGAGGTGACGTACTACGCCGACGCGGATATCTTTGCCCGTCACCGTCGAACGATCGACAAGCTGGTGGCGACCATTGCCGATTCAGGCTGCCCGATGGTGGTGGTGGTCTATCCCTACCTGGACATGCCGCACGACCTGGGCATTCAGCGCGATGCGCTGGATGCGGTCTTGTCCGTGTTTCAAGGCCACGGCGTCCCGGTCATCGACACGACACAACTGGCGGACCTGACCGAGCCCGGCTACGTCGTCAACCGCTTCGACGCTCACCCCAGCGCCGCCCTGAATCGAATCGTGGCCGAGGCCATTGCCAAGGCGCTCATGGAGCAGGAATCAGCCTGGGTGCAACCCTAGCCCAAGTTGGCCAGTAGTCGAGAATCTTCGTCTTTTTTGAGGCTGGAATCT
>JBHHVM010000402.1:0-3727 GCA_046754265.1 Phycisphaerae bacterium | reverse complement strand
AACTGGGGTCGCCTTTGGAACTGGCCGATGCAATCTGTATGCTATGGGTCGGGGCGGGTTCGGGTTTTACGAAACCGGCCCGTCCCCTCGACCCGGTAGGTGTTGATGTGTTTGACGCGCAGCTCGACATTCGGGAATACGATCCGGTCTATGGGGCCACGGTGGCTCGCTGGGTGCATAGTCCGCGGGAGTTGTTCTGGCTGGCGCCGAGTACGAGTTGGCCGTTGACCGGGGACACCGTTTCGGGCTGGGTCGTCAAGCCGACCGATCAGGCGCTGCTGCTTTTTGAAGCCGGCCGAGAAATCCCTTGCGGGTATGCCGAGCTCAACCTGCTGCGTGACTCGACCCGGCACCTGTGGATCGGTCACGTGGTCATCGATCCTGCCCGGCGAGGGCGGAGCCTGGGGCGGCGCTTCGTCGGGATGTTGGCTGAGCGGGCGTTCGCCGATCCAGACATTGAGCGACTGACCATGGTGGTCTTTCCGGAAAACACGGGAGCGGTAAGCTGCTATGAGGCTGTGGGTTTTCGCATCACGAGCCGGGAGCGCCATCGGTTCGGCTCGGACAAGAAGGAACACCTCATGCTGCGCCTGGAGCTGACCCGCCACCAGGCCGACCGGTACACGCAGGCGTTGGCCTGGGCGCAATAAACGCATCCTCATTCGGCAATTTCAGCCGAGCCAAGTTTTGGGTCAAAAAAAGCACGCCGACAAGCCGTTGGCCCGGAATGTGGGCGGGTTGAGCAGCCCCGGCGTCAGGGGTTGCTTGGGGTGGTGTCGGTGTCCTGGACGCCCGAGTTGTTGTCGATGTCGTCGGGGATATAGCCGGCAAAGGCGGCGTCGATGACGCCGGTGACCACGGTGGTCAAGCCCTGCTCGAGCGAGGGACCCGCCACGGCCCGGAACTCCTTGCCGTCCATGTCGTCGCATCCGCTGGAAAAGCCGGCCAATACAGCCACCAAGGCAACGCTTGCCAGACGCGGACGGTTGTGCTTGCGGTCTCTGAGCATGGTTCGTTCTCCTGCCGGACTCTCGTGCGGTCGGTGGATTCCCGACTCGGCTAGAGCCTATATCGTCCCGAGCCTCTTTATGCTTCACCGTCAGGGGTTGGCAGGACGTGTTGGCCCGCGTCGATCGGCGTGGGTCCGCGCGAAAGTTGCGCCCTGGAATGACCTTGGGCGGTGGGATTGGCAACGTTGGAGACAATCACGAAACCCCGATCGCCCGGAGCACCATGCGCACGGCTATGACCCATAGTAAGATGATAAATGCCCAGCGCAGCGGGCGGATGGGCAGCGAGTGGGTCAACTTACTGCCCACCGTCGCCCCGACGACAGCCATGGGGGCCAACACACCGGCCAGTGCCAACGGTTTCCACCAGTCGTGGGGCTGGGACGTCATGACGGCATAGTTTTTCATGCAGGCTCCGACGGTGCTTAGGGCGATGATGGTCGCGGCTGAGTTGGCGATGGCCTGGCGGATGGGTATTTTTAATAGCCTGCGCTGCAGGGGCACCATGACCACGCCGCCGCCCACACCGAGCAGCCCCCCCACCAGGCCGGCCAAGGCTCCGATGGCGGCTGACGCCCCGACGGTCACGCGGCGGGTTTGCTCATGAGCGGGCGGGTGTTTGGCTGCGGCATACAGACGAACCGCATCGGCCAGGCCTGCGTAGGCCAGGAACAGACCGAAGAGCCCCACGAGATAGCGTTGTCCATCGCCGGCAAAGAAACCGGATTCGCTGATGGCCACGCCGACCAGCACGGAAACCACAGCGGCTGGGGCCATACGCTGAACCACTTGCCAGTCGATGGCATTGGCCCGGGCGTGCTGCCACGTGGCGGGTGCCACGACGAAGAGGGTGACGATCATTGCAGCAGCCTGGTGCAGATGCTGATCCAGGCCGAACAGCTCGTTCATGGCGGGGATCATGACGATGCTGCCGCCGATGCCCAACAGGCCGCCGGCGGCGCCGGCCAGTAGACCGACCAGCGATAGGAGAACATAAGGTCCCAAACGGTCACCTCGCATGTGCGGCCGGATCCACCGGTTGAAAACCGGTGCCACACATCTTCCAGGGAACTCTAACTTACGGGGAACTCTAAAGGATGGGCAAGCTACTGGTCCAGGTGTTGAGCTGTTCGAGTTCGGCCAGGGAGACCGACCCGTCGTGGGTGATGAAGTACAACTCGTAGCATAGCCGCCAGCGGACGGCTACTAACGCGTAGACGATAAGCATGGAGGTGGAGGTGAACTCGGACAACAGATTCCGGCGGTAGTGAAATAGAACTATGCTGGCTACGCCCACCAAACCGAGCTTGAAGGCGGTCAGCACCTCCGGCCCCCAGGGCAGGAGGGTCCGGGCGATGGGATTGGTCTCATCCAACAGGCCCTGCTGGTGGGCCAGGATGGTCAGCAGCAGGTCGAACAGATTGAAGACCCACAGCCCGAAGAGCATGCAGCAAACGCGATGGGCCCGCGAGTCCACGAACCAGTGTAAGGCCCGCCGCCATCGCCGAGGATTTGCCAATCGCGGTGAAGGCAGGGCGTCCGGCGGTATGGCGGAGGTGTAGCCCATGATGGACTTATCGACGGGGCATTGGACCCACTTCATCGCTCGACGCAGGGCTGAAAGACCCATAAGCTAGGGGCGGTGAATTCGCTCCGGTGGTGCCGATGCCGTTGGCGAGGATATCGGGCGTTCAAGGAACCGCCAAGATGAGCCATGCCGAACAGGACGGACTGAGCCATGTATCGGCCACGGGCCAGGCCCAGATGGTCGATGTTTCGGACAAAGCGGTCACCGCACGGACGGCCCAGGCGTCGGGACGAGTGAATGCATCGCCGGACGTGCTCGATGCCATGATGACCGGCCAACTCCCAAAGGGCGAGGCCCTGAACACCGCCCGGGTGGCGGGCATCGTGGCGGCCAAACGCACCGGCGAGTGGATTCCCCTGTGCCACCCGCTGCCGGTGGATTGGATCGAGGTCGAGTTTGAGCGCCAGTCCGCCGAGGCCATTGTGATTACCGCGACGGTCAAGACCCGGGCCCGCACGGGGGTGGAAATGGAAGCCCTGACCGCGGTCAGTGCCGCGGCATTGACGCTTTATGACATGGGCAAAGCGTTGGACAAGTCGATGACCCTCGGCCCGATCCAGCTCGAGCACAAGAGTGGCGGCAAGAGCGGCCCCTACCAGCGTCAATAGGATTCGTCCGACCCCCTCCCGCCGCGACTATCAGACTTTTCAAAACATTTGAAACAAATAGAGACGTGGAAGACGAACGGCTAGAATGCCGCGCTGCCTGCCGGTGCCGTGCGACATTTTTTGGATATCGTTGGCGGGGGACCTGACGTGATTACGACCGATGTTTGCCCGACGGTGTTGAGCGTCGACGCGCTGCACGGGCCTATAGCGGCTGAACTGGCCCGGGCCCGCCGACGCTTCGATGACGAGTTGGCTGGGAACCTGGACTTTATCAGCGAGCTGTGCGATCGGGTCCGGGCCTATCGTGGCAAAATGCTTCGGCCGACGCTGCTGCTGCTGACTGCCAAGGCCTGTCGGGGGGTCACCGAGGCCCATATCACCCTGGCTGCGGTGGTTGAAATGGTCCACGTGGCCACGCTGGTCCACGACGATGTGCTGGATTTGGCGCACACCCGCCGGAAATTTCCCACAGTTAATGCCACAGACGGCAATCAGGCGGCTGTGCTGCTGGGTGACAACCT
>JBHHVM010000401.1:0-3753 GCA_046754265.1 Phycisphaerae bacterium | reverse complement strand
TCTACCGGCTTCCGCCCACGCGCCGAGGCAGAGATCCGGGCCGTTCCGCAGCCTTACGCAGGTTCATCAGGTCCTGCCGGGTCAGCAGCCCCAATCGAGAATAGTACGTGCCATCCGGGCGCACGATAAGAAACGCCGGGGTCCGATCCACCCGATATCGAGTCATCAACTGCCGGTTACCCGGCACGGAGAAATCCAGCCGGCAGTTGACCGTGTCCTGAAACAGGTTGGCCACGTCGCTGCGGTCCAACAGCCGGGCCATCCGGTTGGAATGGTCCGAGTAGAGCGAATTATAGAACACGAATAAGTCCTGCCCGCGGTTACGGGCATGGGCACTGGCCCGGGTGAAATCCGTATACCAGTTGTACCCAGCCCGGGTTTGCATGCGCTGGGCGAAGTCGGTCCGCGGCGACTTGCCGCGGCTGCGGCGGGCCGAGTTGACAAAACGGACCATCTGATCGGCGCTCATCGGTCCGGTATGAGCGTGGTAGGTTCCGTCGCGATGCACCAGAATGATCGACGGCACCTGTGTCACCCCGTACTGGCGCACGTGAATCCGATTGGGCAGGTAGTCCATGTCCAGCAGGCAGTTGATCGTCTCGGTGAAATGGCGGGCCACCTCGGGCCTGGATTCCAGCGTGGCGATCAACTCGGTGGATTCAGCCGACACCCACCACTTGTAGACGATGAGCATCTCCCGGTTCTGCCGCCGGGCCTTGGCCTGGGCTTCTTCGTAATTGCCCTCCCACCGATAGTCGATGGTCCGGGGGATTTGTGGGTTGATGACGGGCCTGGCCCCGGGCGGCTTGGCTGAGGTCAGGAAATCCCCGATGCGCTCGACGTCGGCTGGGCCGTCATAGCGGTGAAAGGTGCCGTCCGGATGAACCAGCACCAGGGCCGGTGGTTGAATGACCCCGAATTGGGCGACGTATTTGCGGTGCGGGGGATACTCGCTGACCAGCATGCACAGGGCTTTGCCCTTCAGCCAAGCCTGGGCTTGGCCCTGCTCCATGGCGTCCTCCATGAGGCTGGATTGGCGATCCAGAGGGGCTTTGTAGAAGATCAACAGCGGCTTTTCCTGCCCGCGGGCCTCATTCTCAGCCGACTGAAAATCCAGATGCCAGACCGGGCCACACCCGGCGCAAACCGCCAGCACACACCCGCAAATCGACCGCTTGCCAAGCAAGCCACTTCCGGAATCGGCCACGCCTTGCCGCACGGGGATCAATCGAGAAAAAGCATCGACGGCGGGAATCCGCGCCGGGACCGCCCCAGCCCGAATTGCACAGGTCCACCGCAGTCTAACTGTCGCCAACAGCCCAGGCAAGCACCGGATCGCGTCCCCCGGCGTGATCGCGGATCATGCCGCCGTCTATCAGCATTCTACTTCTCATACTTGACGCTGCACCCGTAGGGCTGGGTGGTGCTGACCCGAACCGCCCGGCCCGCGAGCACCGCCTCGACGGCTTCGACCACGTAGTTGCGCGGATTGGCTTTGGGCGTGCGAGGGGGGGCGTCGTCGATGGCCCCGGCATAGACCACCACGCCCTGCTTGTCGATCACGAACATGTGCGGCGTGGTCCTGGCACCGTAGGCTTTGCCCACCTTACCACCCTTGTCGTGCAAAATGGGATAGGTCAGCCCCTGCTTGCGGGCGTACTTTCTGTTCTGGTCCGGGTTGGCGTAGTGCGATGAATCAATCGCCAGCCAAACCACCTCCTTGCCTTTCAGCCGTTCCACCGCCTTCTGCATGACCCGATCGTTGTGCTTGCCCCGGCTAAACGGGCAGTGCCGATTGATCCACTCCAGGACCACCACCTTGCCGGCGAAGTCCGCGAGGCTGACCGCCTTGCCGTCCACATCGTTCAGCGAGAACGCGGGGGCTTTGTCGCCAACCCTCACACCCCCGGCGACGGGCTCGCCACCGGGCCCAGCTCCGGCAACTCCCACCGACACCAGGGCCAAAACCCCCAGCAACCCCATCACCGACCCGTAGGCATTTCTCGTCGTAGTCATTGTCATTCGCTATTGGCTATTCGTCATCGTCGTCCACCGTGGAATTCGACCTTGACATAGTATCGGCCTTCCAGGGCGGATGCCCAGCCTACGGTCTGCATGGACGGTGGACCCGGTGACCGCTACATTGTCCGCATCGACCGATTTCCGTTCGGGATTGTTTGAGGAGGCGTGGCCGTGGCCCGACTGCACGAATACCAGGGCAAGCAGTTGCTCAGCCAAGCCAGGATCGCGGTGCCCGAGGGCGGCCCTGCCGATTCGCCGGAGCAGGCCCGCACGCTGGCAGCCCGGTTGGATGGGCCTGTGGTGGTCAAGATGCAGGCCTGGACCACCTCGCGGGCTGCTCAGGGCGGCATTCTGTTCGCCGACACGCCCGATCAAGCCGCCCAACACGCCTCCAGAATGCTGGGCATGAAGCTGGGCTCCTTCGAGGTGGACACGGTTCTGGTCGAGCGCAAGCTGGACATCGCCCAGGAATTCTATGCCTCGGTCACCGTGGACGATGCCGCAGCCATGCCTTTGCTGCTGTTCACGGCTGGCGGTGGCAGCGGCATCGAGGAGCGGGCCCAGGCCGGGGGCATCATCAAGCATCACATCGACGTGCGCCAAGGCCTGCCCGACTACACCGCCCGCAACCTGGTGCGCGGTTTGGACATTCACGGCACCGCCCAGCGCGATCTGGCCACCGCCCTGGTCCGGCTGGTGAACCTGGCCATCACGGTCGAAGCCCGGTCGGCTGAGATCAACCCTTTGGTCATCACTGCCAACGGCAAAGTGTTGGCCGCTGATTGCCGCATCACCGTGGACGACTATGCCGTCTTTCGCCACCCGGAGTTGGGCATCGAAATCGCCCGCGAGCTGGATCACCCGCCGACCCGGCTCGAACGCATCGCCTATGCCGTCGAGCGTGACGACCACCGCGACACCTTTTACTTCGCCCAATTGGCCACCGATTTTAACGCCGACGATGGCTACGTCGGTTTTCATGGGGCTGGCGGCGGCGGGTCCATGATGAGCATGGACGCGGTGTCAGCCGCCGGGTTCAAGCTGGCCAATTTCACCGACACCAGCGGCAACCCGTCGGCCGCCAAAGTCTATCGGGCTGCCCGGATCATCCTGTCGCAGCCCAACATCGTCGGCTATTTCGGCAGCGGCTCGGGCGTGGCCAGCCAGGAGCAATACCACTCAGCCTATGGACTGGCCAAGGCCTTCTGGGAAATGAATCTGAACGTTCCCGCCGTCATTCGCCTGGGCGGAAACAGCGAAGACCGGGCCGTCCAAATCTTGACCGACTATTGCAAAGACCTGCCCGCCAAGGTCGAAGGCTACAAGAAAGACGACGCCCCGAATTTTTGCGCCCAGCGTCTTCGCACGCTGGTGGACGAATCGCGCGGCTTGAAACCCGCGGCTCGCGAGGCGTATGTGCCACCGCCTGGCGCTGTCACCTTCGACATCACCGGCGGGAAGGTCTACCTGGATGTGGATCGGTGCGACACAGCCACCAATGCCGTGCTGCTCGAGCACAGCCAAGGGATCTTCAAGATCGAAAACAACAAACCGACCCTAGCCCTGTCCCCCCAGGAGCTAGCCAATAAAGACTCCGAGCTGATAGCCTGCGAAGTAGAGTGCCGAGGCCAGGCACAAGACGTGCTGTACGTCGACCTGGCCATCCCCGGGTTGGACGACGATGGAAACGGCGCGGACCAGTGAAGCAATGCGGCTGCGGGTTGCCGCCGC
>JBHHVM010000400.1:0-3759 GCA_046754265.1 Phycisphaerae bacterium | reverse complement strand
ACGCGCCGGGGCAGTTGGGCCGCCAGGTTGTTCAGCTCAGCCGGGTCCGCCACGACGTCGTAGAGTTCCAATCGGCCATCCACCTCGCCGGCGATCAGCTTGAATCCGTTGTCAACGAAGCATCGCTGCGTATTACCGTAAAGTTTACCCTCGGCAAAAACGGGCAAGGGCCGGGATCGTCCTGAAATCACCGAAAGCAAACTCGTACCCGACAGCCCATCGCTGAATCGGTCCACGCCGGCCAATTTAAGAATTGTCGGAGCGATATCGATGATGCGCACGTCAGCCTCAATGGTTTTGGGCGCAAGAATGCTTGGGGCTGCGACGATGAGCGGAACGCGGTTGACTTCCCGATAGAAGCTGTGCCCGTGCCCATGGTGCCCGTGGTCCTGAAACTCCTCGCCGTGATCGGAAGTTAGAATGATGGCGGCGCGATCCAGTTGCACGTGCCGTTCAATGGCATCGATCATCCGGCCCACCAAATCGTCGGTGAATCGAACCTCGCCGTCGTAGCGTTGGAAATTGGACCCGGGCCGTCCGTCGGGCAGCGGGGGTGGGGCAAACGGTGCCGGTGGGGCGTAGGGGACGTGCGGGGCCATCAGATGGACCCAGGCAAAGAGTTTTTCCCGCCCGTGGGCGCCCACCCACTCTGCAAACTTATTGGCCAACATCTCGTCGGTCGTGGCGCTATCCAGGTTTGTGGACCAACTCTGGTGGATGCGCTGGCCCGTATCTGGCTCTGCCCGACTGATTTTATCCTTGCTGACCGGATAGAAATACTCGGTGAAACCCCTGGCAAAGCTGGGCGTCGCGTTCAGGGCCGGCTGATTGACGAACGCAGCCGTGCGGAAACCCTGGCTCCGCATCATCTGGGCGATGCTGGGCGCGTAGGCGGGAACCGTGTTGCTCATTTGGCCGCGACGCTCGCGCCATTCGAAGCGTCGGCCCGGTGGGGCGGGCTGTTCGAACATGCCCAACTGGCGCGGATAGAGGGAGGTCAGCATTGCGCCCATGCTCGGGCAAGTCCAACTGGCCACGGTATGGGCCCGGGTGAAGCGGACGCCGATTTCCGCTGCCCGATCGAAATGGGGCGTCTTGTGTTCCGCACATCCATAGCACGACAGGCGGTCCGCCCGCAGCGTATCGATCACAATCAAGAAGACCGCGTCCACCGTGGGGTGGGCTGCGGTCTTCTCGGTTGAAGGCGACTCCGGCGGAACGTCGGTTTGGCTGGGCCGCTTGCAATTGGCCGGACCAAAACCCACAGCGATCATCAGGGCCATGAAGGCTGCGCCCTCTGCCAAGCGAACCTTGTTGTCGGGCAACCGAGCCATCAAGAGAGCGTCTCCAAGACTACGCTATATTGAATAGGGCTGGGCCAAGTCAAGGCCCGACTAGGTCGCGCCGCTCGATTTGACGGCGTTCGATCCAAGCTCGACCGCAACTCCAACGCATACGGCCAACGAATCGGCCTTCCCGACGCTGGAATTGAGCTCGCCCCGGGATCGACGCCGCTTGAATCGGGGCATCAGCCCGCCCGGTCCAGCGCCCCGCGCAGCTCGGCCATTCCGGTCAGGCCCACGAAGCGCCGGACCACTTGGCCGGCTTTGAATACCAACACGGTGGGGATGGATTGGATGCCGTAGGTGGCTGTTAATCGCGGGCTGGCGTCCACGTCCACCTTGACCACCTTGGCCCGCTCTGCGTACTCACTCGCCAGCGCATCGATCGTCGGTGCCAAGGCCCGGCATGGTGGGCACCATTCCGCCCCGAAATCGACCAACACCGGCACGTCCGAAGCCAGCACCTCCTGATCGAAACGCTCTTCGCCCAACTCGTTTGCGCCATCGGTCTGCGTTGACACGTTCATCGTTCGTCTCCTTGCATCAAGAGGGCGCCCGCACGATGCGACGTGCGGGCGCCTTGTCCTTGCCCGCCAAACGCGGTGGACAGGCCCGGGGCTAGACGGCCGCCGGCTCCGCCACGTCCACAACCGGAAAGTCGATCTCTGTTTCGGCAATGTGGTTGAAGTAATTGGTGAACAGATTGATCCCCACCGTGGCGATGATCTCGGCTACCTGACCGTCGGAATAGCCGGCCTGGCGCAGGTCGCTCCAGGCCTGCTCACTGACCCAACCCCGGTTTTCCACGATGTTCCGAGCAAACCGCAGGACGGCTTGGACCTTGGGATCTTCTGAGGTCGCGTCCAGGCTGGCCTTGGCCTCAGCCTCACTGAGCCCCAGTTTATTGCCCAGGGCGGTATGGGCTGACGCGCAGTATTGACACGAACTGGCATTGGCCACGGTCAAGGCGATCTGCTCCCGAAGTTTGGCGCCCAGGTTGCCCTTGCCCAACGCCTTGCCAAAGGCCAGATGGGCCTCCAACGCCGCCGCGGAATGGGCCAGGGTCCGCATGAAGTTCGGCGTCATGCCCAAGGCTTGCTGCACGCCGTCCAGGAGTCGTTTGGCTTTCTCGTCCGCCTGATTCAAGTCGACAGGTTCAATGCGTGACAGGGTTGAGTCTCCTTATCTGATGCAACCAACACACTCTTGACAGGTTTCGGGGGATCAGCACCCCGTTAGCACTCAAGGCAGCGCAGGATCCGTGACACAGGCTCCGTCCCACCAACCGTTGGGTTCTTGCTTGGACCGCTCATCACCAGCACTCCAGACCGCTCAGACCCGACAAATACGACCGGTCGTCTATCACCGGATCAAAAAAAAGAGTCCACCGTCTCTCTGCAGCTAGCCGTTGCCCCACCATTAGCAGCCCTCAGGTTCGGGCTTTGACCATTTGATCGAGCACCAGGTCGATGAACTGCCGCAGCGGATCCAGCGAGGCTTCCACCTTCATGCGTATCAATGCTCCCTGCCAGGCGCTGACCAGAAAATCGGCCAACTCCTGCGCGGGAATGTCCTTGCGGACGGACCCCTGGTCCTGGCCCAGAGCCAAGACCCGTTGGAATCGCTCTTTGACGCCGCCCATCGCCTCGGCCATGGCCTGGCGACACGGCTCGCTGCAATCTCCCAATTCCGCCCCCAGATTGCCCACCAGACACCCGGGCCGTTCGCTTTCGAAGCACCGAATCACATCCTGAAAATACCCGTTGAGCGTCGAAAGGGCGTCTTCCTGTGGGCGATTCAGGGCTGCATCCATCTGCTCGAACATTCGGCCCGCGTAGTGTCGAATCACCTCGGCCCCGAAGTGCTCCTTGCTCTGGAAATAGTTGTAGAACGAGCCTTTGGGCACACCCACCGAGTCCAGCACCGCCTTGAGCCCCGTCCCGTGATAGCCGTGACCGATCAGGGCGGACAGACCCGCGTCCAGTAGCCGGGTCCGCGTGTCCTCGACTTTTTGGGATCGAACACTCATAAACATAATATACGACCGGTCGTCTTATTTGTCAAGGCGATTCCGGTTTTTTTCAAGCTAATGTGGCCGCCAAGCTTCGGGAAAGGCTGGAATAGCCGTCTACCGGCCGAGTCTTGGTGTTTTTGTCCAGCCCCTCACGCGGCCGGGGGCGTGGCGGTGAAAGGTCTGCGGGTTGAGGAGCGAATTGAGTTTGGAAGACCGGGAGCGGGCGGCTGGCGGTATTTCTTCCTTCGTGGCGTCACCCCGCCATATAGGCCGTCCTTGCAGGGGCTGTCCTTTGGGGGGCGGCCCCTGCTCCTGCGCGGGGCTTGATCCGGCGGAGTCGGCTGAAAGGTCCCGGCCCGGTAGAGGCCAATATCAACCTATGAACAAGACCCAACCCAAGCC
>JBHHVM010000399.1:0-3764 GCA_046754265.1 Phycisphaerae bacterium | reverse complement strand
CAGCATCGACACCGACACCATCGTGGCCCAGCTCGACCACATCCTCACCGCCGAGAACATCCAAGCCGATCCCGCCGTGGTCCGCCGGGTCGCCCGCCTGGCCACCGGATCCATGCGCGACGCCCTGTCGCTGCTCGATCAACTCCTGGCCTTTGGAGGCCCCAAGCTCGACGAAGACCTCCTCGAACAAGTCCTGCCCACGCCGCACAACGAGCACATCCTCCAACTGGTCGATCAACTGGGCAGCCAAGATCCGGCCGCCGCCCTGGTCTGCGTGGAAAAGTGCCTGGGCGCCGGTCAAACCGCCGAGCGTTTCTGCGAGTCGCTCCTCGAACACCTCCGCACGCTCATGCTGTTGGCGGTCTGCGGCCACGAGACCGATCTGATCGATGCCCCCGCCTCCCTCCGCGAGCAGCTCGCCAAGCAGGCCTCCCGCTTCGACGCCCCGACCTATGTCTACATGATCTCCCTGCTTCAAGAGCTGCGCCGCTCCGTGAAGTTCGCCAGCGCGGGTCGAGCCCTGGTCGACGCCGCGGTCGTTCGATTGGCCCTGGCCGAGCAATTCACCGACCTCAAGACCCTGTTGGGAGCCGTGGCCGGCACGGCAGCCTCGCCCAGTGTCCAAAAACCTGTCACCCCCGCAGCCTCCGCAAACAGGTCACAAACAGGTGCCACCGGAAACCGCACCCAGAAGCGCCCATCGCCCCCAAAGACCGACCCGCCGCCGGCCAAGCCCGCCTCAAAAAAAACATCCGCCACCTCGAAAGTCAGCCCCCAGGCTCGCAAGAAAATCATGGCTGACCCCAACGTCAAACGCGCCATGGAACTATTCGACGGTTCCATCGTGGACATCCAACCCCAGGCCGACACTGCGACGCGATCCGACACCCCCGACGAACCCGCAGCCAAGCCAACCTGAATCCGCCCTTTTTTCAACGGAGTCATCCCATGCTCGGTGGACTTGGAAACCTGACCGAAATGCTCAAACAGGCCAAAGACATGAAAGGCCGGCTCGAACAGGTCCAAGCCGACCTGGCCAAACAGCGCCACACCGGCGACGCCGGCGGCGGTGCCGTCACCGCCACCGTCGATGGCAAGGGTCACCTGGTCGACATCAAGATCAACCCCGAGTCCACCGCCGACGTCGAGCTCCTCGAAGACCTGGTCAAAGGCGCCTGCGCCGCCGCGTCCCGTAAAGCCGCCGATCACGCCCAAGCGGAGATGGCCAAGCTCACCGGAGGCCTGAATATCCCGGGCCTGAGCGACATGCTGGGCGGGGCCGGCTAAGCTATGGACAGCGTCGGCTTGGGACCGCTGGAAAGGCTCAAAGACCAGCTCCAAAAGCTGCCCGGCATCGGACCGCGCAGCGCCGAGCGCATCGCCTTCCACCTTCTACGCGAATCTCGCGAGCAGGCCGCCGCCCTGGCCGGGGCCATCACCGACCTCAAAGACAACCTCCGGCACTGCACCGTATGCTTCAACCTCACCGAGACCAAAATCTGCAAGATCTGCGGCGATGCCAACCGTGACCAGGCTGAGATCTGGGTCGTCGAACAACCCAAGGACCTGCTGGCCCTCGAAAAAAGCGGCCTGATCCGCGGGGTCTATCACGTTTTGATGGGCCACATCGCCCCCCTGGAAGGCATCGAACCCGCCGACCTGACCATCGATGCCCTGCTCGACCGCGTGCGGATTGCCCCGGTCCGCGAGGTGGTCCTAGCCACCAACCCCACACTGGAGGGCGACGGCACCGCCCTGCACCTTCAAAGCCTTTTGGCCGACCTGAACGTCAAAGTCACCCGACCCGCCCGAGGCCTGGCCGTCGGATCTCGATTGGAGTACGCCTCCGCCGCCATGCTCGACGCCGCCGTCCGAGGCCGAACCCCGATGTAGGATGCGCCCTATCCGGAAGCGTCCTACGCGCCCAATAAGGAAGCGTCCTACGCCCTATCCGGAAGCGTCCTAGGCGCCCTATACTGGAAGCGTACTACCCGTCTGCGTCTCGCTGGCTCCGAAAAAAAACGCGGTCCTGGCCCCAAAAGGACGCCTATCCGGTGTCAATCCAGCCACATTCGCTATTGGCTAATCCCTATTCGCCATTATCTGCCTAACGCATAGCCACGCCCGGTGTGGTATAATAAGAGTGGCCGAAGCGGGCCGGCGAGGTGTGCTCCGCCTTCCAAGCCAACGCCACCGGAATGTGGCACCGGATCGGAATGTGGCACCGGATCGGAATGTGGCACCGGTTTTTAACCGGTGAACCTGGATGCTGTAGATGTCGCAGATTCTCTCACAATCAATGGGTCAGCACATGCGGCTAGAGCAGAGGCTCACCCCGCAACTGATCCAGTCCATGGACATCCTGCAACTCACCGTCGCCGACCTCGAGCAGCGCATCGCCGAAGAAATAGAGAGCAACGTCACGCTGGAATGCGCCGACGTCGACCCCGCCGATGCACCCGACGCAGCCGGCGCATCACCCGATACCCCAAGCTCGACACTCGAACTCCTCGAACCGGCCCGCAAGACCGACGCCGACAGTCGAAGTTTTGACCGCCTCGATCGCATGGAGCGCGAATACGACCTGGACATCGGCGACAACGGCTTCCCCCATCGTCATGCCGCCCCGCGCCAGGACGACCGCGACGCCAAGCTCGACGCCATGGCCAATACCGCCGCCCGGCCCGAAAGCCTGGCAGAACATCTCGTGTCGCAGTGGACCCTGCTGGAACTTGCCGACGACATTCGCCGGGCGGGCCAGGCCATCATCTTCTCCCTGGACGATGACGGCTACCTCCGCACCCGCCTCGAGGAAATCGCGGCCGACACCCGACCCCCCATCGCCCTGGAAGACCTGCAAGCCGCCCTGCCCCAGGTGCAACGGCTCGACCCCATCGGCGTGGCTGCCCGCGACTATCAGGAATGCCTCCTCATCCAATTGGAAGCCCTGCCCGGCGACAACCTCATCGAACGCCAGATCATCCAGCATCATCTCCACGATGTGGTGCATAACCGCTACCCCGCCGTCGCCAAAGCCACCGGGTTTTCCACCGGCGAGATCGCCGAAGCCGTTAAAGTCATCAGCACCCACCTGCACCTGCACCCCGCCTTCCTGGTCATCGAACGCCAGGTGCCCCGCATTCGGCCCGACATCATCATCGAGTTCGCCGACGACCGGTCCGACCTGATCGTCCGCCTGACCCGCGGCAACATGCCGGCCCTGCGCATCGCGCCGCAGTACGCCGAGATGCTCAAGCAAAAGAAGGTCAAGAAAGATGTCTGGGCCTTTGTCCGCAAACAAGTCGACAACGCCGGCGCCTTAATCGACGCGGTGGGCTATCGGCGCAGCCGCCTGCTCGATGTCGCCAAGTGCGTCATCGAACGACAAAGGGACTTCTTCTACGAGGGGCCCAGCGGACTAAAAATCCTCCGCATGAGCGAGTTGGCCCTGGAACTGGAATGCGACCCCTCCACTATCAGCCGCACCGTGGCCGACAAATACCTCCAGTCCCCCCGGGGCATCTATCCACTCCGCTACTTCTTCACCGGCGGCACCGAGTCGGTCACGGGCCAGGCCACCAGTTGGGATTCGGTCAAACAACGCGTGCGCGAACTGATCGAAAACGAAGACCACAAACACCCCTACAACGACGACGAAGTCGCCGCCCGGCTCAAAGACGAAGGCATCGAGATCTCCCGCCGCACCGTCGCCAAATACCGCCAGCAACTCAACATCGCCCCCGCCCGACAACGCCTCCAATACT
>JBHHVM010000398.1:0-3765 GCA_046754265.1 Phycisphaerae bacterium | reverse complement strand
GCATCGACCGAATCACCGCCGTACTCGCCGACGAACGTTCCCCGCCCGCGGTCGTAGCCGTGGGCCAGGATTTCGCGGCGCAGGGACTGCACGTGGGTGCGCCAGCTTCCGAGCGAGGGGTCTCCGGCGAACAGGGGGGCCAGGTGGAGCGCACGATCGAGCGCCACCCAGGTCATGAGCTTGGAGTGGACGTGGTGCCCCGGTCGCGCCCGCGGCTCCCAGATCCCGTGGTCCGGCTCGCCGATGGTTCCGATCGCCGCGTCGACCGCCTGCCGGATGTCTCGCCAGAGGCTGAGGGTGAGCACGCCTCCGGCGTGTTCGTAGAGGAAGGCGGCGTCGAGCAGCGGGCCGACGATGTCGTGCTGGATCTGGGCCGCGGCGGCATTGCCGATGCGCACCGGTCCGCGGCCCGCGTGCCCGCAGAGGTGATCGAGAATTGTCTCCGCCGGAACGTCCGCGCCCCCGATGGTCACCATCAGGTCGAGGCGGTCGTGACGCTCGATGGTGTCGCGCACGAAATGGAAGAACCCCACCGCCTCATCGTGATAGCCGATCAGGTTCATGGCGCGAATCGCCATGGCGCTGTCCCGCGTCCAGGAGAAACGGTAATCCCAGTTGCGCTGCCCACCCGGGCACACGGGCAGGCTCGTCGTGGGGGCCGCCACCATGGCGCCCGTCGGCGCGAACTGGAGCATCTTCAGCGTGAGCGCCGAACGCTGCACATCGTGCCGCCAGGGGCCGTCGTACTGCAGCTTCGACGCCCAGTGGCGCCAGAAGCGGCGCGTCGCCCGCAGGTGGTCGAATGGGCGGTGGGCGGCAATCGCCTCGGGCCACCGCCGGTCACACAAAACTCATTCCGAGCACGACCAACGCCGATTCTCTTCCCCAGCCACGGTGATTCTTGCGGGCCGACGTGTCCAACAAGGTCGTTTCGTCAGGCCTATGGCTCCGCTGCCTCGCTGCCTCGTTGCCTTGTTGCCTTGTTGCCTTTCTTGCCTCTGTACCGTTGCTCCCAAACTTCCTCCGCCTCGGGGCGACGTACGTAGATAGGCACCAGTTTTTCGGTCGGCTCGAACCGGCCCTGGCGGGCCAGCGCGTAACCCAGCCGGTGGACCACGGCTGCACGGGCTCGGTTGAATGACTCAGGCAACACCGTCAATCCGGTGGCTGCCACCGCTTGGGCATGATAGGGGATGCCTTCACCCAACAGGGCGCAATGGGCCGGCAGGGTGGCTGCCAACTTGGCCACGTCCCACTCAGCCGGTTCGGTGAGTCGTCGGTAGCCGTCGTCCCGGCGCTCAAACGTGGCCGCGAAAACGTGCCGCCGCTTGGCATCCAACAACACGGCCACGTGCGACGGCGGGGGCTCGGAATCCATCGCGTTTTGGGCAACCACATCCAACGTCGGCACCCGCACCACGTTGGCCCCAGCGGCCCAGGACAGCGTCCGAGCGACGGTCATGCCCACCCGCAGGCCGGTAAAGCTACCCGGACCGGCTGACACATACACGTACGCAAGGGCGGATGGATCGATTCGATGATTGGAAAACAGAGATGCAATGACTGGCAGCAGCTCGACCGCGTGCCGTTGTTGAGCACTGAGGTCAGCGGCCTCGATCAGCCGATGCCCCTGCGACAGGGCCACACTCCCCAGTCGGCCCGACGTTTCGATGGCCACCGCGTAGGCTACCTCGGGATTGGGACCGGCCTGCGCCATGATCTTCCGTGTCAGAAGGTTCGCCCGCAGCGTCGCCGGCCGCCACCAATTCGTTGACCGAAGCCTGCAACATCGAAACAAAGACCGGCGCCAACACCGACAGGGTCGCCCCCAGCACCACCCAACCGGTCAACGGAAAAATGGTACCGGCCAAACCGCAAATCAGCAACGTCGGCACGATCAAGGCCAGCGACTGCGGCGCCGTCTCGGGCAAACCCGTAAAACGCCGTTGCTCATTGACCCGAACGCACAACCGTCGCAGCGTAAAGAACAACCAGAGCAGATGCACCCCCGGAACGAAACAAAGCGCCACCGCCACAAAACCGGTCGGGTCCGACTTGCGCAGCCGCGGCAGGCGGTCGTGCATCATGTTGAAATGCACCAGCGGAAACAGGCCCACGCTCGCAAAGTGCAGGAGCACGATACCCGGCACCGAAAACGCGGTCAGCGTATGCCGCTGGCCGGTCACCGCCAATTCCTGGGGGGCGATAAACGACCGCCCGCAGGACCGGCAGCGCACCAGGTTCCCAGCCGCTGAGTTGTCCAGGTCTACCGCCGTCTTGCAGGTTGGACAATGGATGCGCACAATGAAGACTCCCGTTTTCCCAACGTCACCCGCCCAAGGTCGAAAGGCGCGGACGCACTCCAGGACCCTGACACCGGTTTATCGGCTGCACGGTGCTACGCCTTTGGGTCCGCACCCTGACGCCTGCCAACCCATCCGGCTCCATTATCGGGACAGGCCTTCCAATGGCGCGACGCTTGACAGGTTGCGTGCCGACCACTATGAAGCCGCGGCGACGCCCTATGGATATACATACGATCTATTGCCTGACGATGCTGGCCTGTAACTTCCTCGCACCGCCTGCCCAATCGGGCAAACCGGACGTTGCCCCGGCTGTATCCGCACCCTCATCGCCGACGGTCATCCTGCGGGCGGTCCCAGCCGACGCCTGGATCGTGTTGGCCTACACACCGACCGATAAACGCGATTCGACCGAATCGACGACACGGACCGGTTCAACCTTCAGCACAGCCTCGGCGGTCCTGGCGCTGGCCCGGCAAATGGGCTTGTTGAACGCAGCCGATCCGAGCATGGCTTGCTGGATCGATGCCGTCACCACCTTGCCGCTGGTGACGCGCTACCCGTTTGCGCTGTGCCTGTTGGATGGCCAAGCCAGGCCGTTGGAAAGCGGCGGGTACCGGCTCGACGGGTTGTCCGCCGCGTTGATCCTCCGCACCGGAGGCAACGATGGACCGGTCCAAGCCCGCATTCAGCACCTGCTCAACACCTACGTCAACAACCAGGTGGCCCGCATCGAGCCCTTTCGCCTGGGGCGCTACCGCGGATATCGCCTGATCGACCGGCGCCTGCCCGACTGGTGCATGCTTCAATGGGGCGCTATGGGCAAGAACTATGTCGTGACCCTGGGGCGGGGGGCCTTCGAGCGCTTGGCCCAGATCCGCAAGCACGACGCTCCATCCCTGACCGACGACGCCTGGTTTCGCAAAGCCCGCGGCCGCTGCCTGGGTGACCGCACCGACGTTTTCTTGTCCATGCGTTTTAAGGACATTCGAGAACACCTCGAGCCGGTCATGGCTGGCAAACCCGATGCGGTGCTCGAAGCGTTGGGCCTGGCCAACGTGGACCGCGGGCTGTGGACCTTCGGCAAGACCGGCCGGGCGGTGCAAGCCCTGGCGTTGTGGACCAGCGGCCCCACCGACGAGGGGGTCACGATTTGCCAAGACGCCGAAGACGACGCCCGGGCGCAGAAAGTGATTCCCGCACAAGCCACGCAGTACGCCGTCCTGGAAGAATCCCCCGCCCAGGTGGTCCGGCTCGTCCGCGACGCCTACCTGGCGGCCCGCAGCCCGTCATCGCGGCAACGCCTCGAGACCATGTGGGCCCGAGTCGAAACCGAGACCGGCATCGACGTCGAACGCGACCTGCTTCAACAACTCGGACCGCGCCTGGTCATTCACGATTTTCCCAAACATCCCTTGGGCATCCCCATCGCCCGGACGATCGTCGCGGAAGTCACCGGATC
>JBHHVM010000397.1:0-3768 GCA_046754265.1 Phycisphaerae bacterium | reverse complement strand
ACCACGAAGCCCGCAAGCGCGAGCGCGGCGGCAACAGCAACCCCCCGGACGACACATCAGACCAGTGACTTTCCCCTTGGTCCCCAGGGTTCGGCCCCGTTTGCACGCCTTCGGAGGGTCAAAGGCTCTTTAGCCGTTGCTCTTTGTCGTGGGTTTGCAGGGCCTGGATGAGCGGGTCGAGTTCGCCCTGCATGATCTTATCGAGGCTGTAAAGGTCCAGACCTATGCGATGGTCGGTGCAGCGGTTCTGCGGAAAGTTGTACGTGCGGATGCGCTGCGAGCGGTCTCCGCTGCCGATCATGTTCCGGCGGGTATCGGCCCGCTGAGCATTCTGCTGGGTCATGTGCTGGTCGTAGAGGCGCGTGGTCATGATGCGACGGGCTTTGGCACGGTTCTTGTGTTGCGACTTTTCGTCTCGCATCGACACGGTGATGCCGCTTTCGGTATGCACCAATCGAATGGCCGATGAAACCTTGTTGACGTTTTGACCGCCGGGACCACCGGCCCGGGAGACGAATTCCTCGACGTCCTTGTCCCAGTCGATGTCGATGTTGACTTCGTCGGGTTCGGGAAGGACCGCCACGGTGGCGGCCGAGGTGTGGACCCGGCCCTGGGCTTCGGTTTGGGGCACGCGCTGGACGCGATGGCCTCCGCCTTCATATCCCAGGCAGCGATAGACGGCCTGGCCTTTGACGCTCAGCACGATTTCCTTCAGGCCGCCCAGGTCCGATCCCGATTGATCCAACACTTCGGTCTTGAACCCGTGACTGTCGCAATAACGCAAGTACATCTCGTAGAGGTCGCGGACGAAAAGAGCGGCTTCGTTGCCGCCGGTGCCGGCCCGAATCTCCAGGATAACCGAACTGATCGCGGCATCCTCATCGGTGACGATCAGCTCTTTGAGCCCCTCCAACATCCGATCGTGGGTGGCTTGAAGATCTTCCACTTCCGCCTGGGCCAATTCGCGCAGTTCGGCGTCTTGGGAAGCGTCGCCGATGATCGAGCGATGTTCCGCCAGCTCCGCCCGCACTTTGCGAAACGCAACGAATGGGTCAGCCAAGCGTTTGAGCCTGCCGATCTCCTTGGCGATGTCGATGCTCTTGCGGGCATCGCCGGCCACGGCCGGGTCGCTGAGCTGCTCGGTCAACCCATCGCGATGCGCCGCGATTTGCTCCAGGCGGGCGATCAGTTTGTCGTCCAGATCTTCAGACATCAGGCCTGTGCAACTTTCTCATGTGCGTCCACCGGCAAGCCAATCTTCCACCGGCCGGGCATGGAAAAACCACGTCGTTTCGATTCAGCCTCTGCGGAAGCGAAACGGCGTGGTCGGTTTATCGGCCAAACAGCTATTGGCGAGTCTTGGGCCCCTGCTTTTTTTCAGGCTTCTTGAAGTACTCGCCGCCGAATTTCTTCTGGAAGCGCTCCACCCGGCCCATGGCGTCCACGAACTTCTCCTGGCCCGTGAAGAAGGGGTGCGAGGCGCTGGAGATCTCCAGCTTGACCAGCGGATACTCTTGGCCCTCGAACTCGATGGTGTTCTTGGTCTTGACGCAGGAGCCGGTCAACATTTTGAAGTCGGCACCGACGTCGTAGAAGACCACGGGGCGGTATTTGGGATGAATGTCTTTCTTCATGGTCGCAGGTCCCGAATCAGCAACGGTTTTCCAGAGCCCCGTAGTCTACACCATCCCGCAAGAATCGCAACCCCTCGCCTGGGCCTTTCGGGCCAGGTACCCGGTAACTTCTTATCCCGGCGCGGGTTACTCCACAATGTGGGGCCGGGCACAGCCGGCTGGGCGTCCTACTCGCGGCAGGGACCAAGCCGACTCTGCCCGGGGCACTGGAGCCGTCTAGGGGAAGGCTGGCTACATCATGCCGCCCATGCCGCCCATACCACCCATTCCTCCCATGCCTCCCGGCATTCCGCCTGGCATGCCACCGGGCATTCCGCCGCCGCCCTTCTTTTCTTCCTTGATCTCGGTGATGACCGCATCGGTGGTCAGCAGCAGGCTGGCCACGCTGGCAGCGTTTTGGAGGGCGATGCGTTCGACCTTGGTGGGCACCAGCACGCCCATTTTGATCATGTCGCCGTACTCGCCGGTCAGGGCGTTGAAACCAAAATCCTTGCTGGTGTTTTCAACGACCTTGGACCAGACGTTGGAGCCGTCACGCCCGCCGTTCTCGGCGATCTGGCGGATGGGGGCCGACATGGCCCGGCGGAGAATATCCACGCCGGTGCGCTGGTCGCCCTTAAGCTTCTTGGCCAGGGTGTCCAAGGAGGCGATGGCTCGCAGGACCGCCACGCCGCCGCCCGGCAAGACGCCCTCTTCGACGGCTGCCCGACAGGCGTGCAAAGCATCTTCCACGCGGGCCTTCTTTTCTTTCATTTCCACCTCGGTGGCGGCCCCGACGTTGATCTGGGCCACGCCGCCGACGAGCTTGGCCAGGCGCTCTTCGAGCTTCTCGCGATCGTAGTCGCTGGTGGTGGCGTCGATTTCGGTCTTGATCTGCTCGATGCGACCCTTGATGGCGTTGGACTTGCCGGCACCTTCGATGATGGTGGTGCTGTCCTTGTCCACGCGAATCTTCTTGGCCCGGCCCAGGTGGTTGAGGTCCACGTTTTCGAGTTTGGTGCCCAGGTCCTCAAAGATGGCTTGCCCGCCGGTCAGCACCGCCATGTCTTCCAGCATGGCCTTGCGACGGTCGCCAAAACCCGGCGCTTTGACCGCACAGATGTTCAAGGTGCCTCGAAGCTTGTTGACCACCAGCGTAGCCAGCGCTTCGCCTTCGATGTCCTCAGCCACGATGAGCAGGGGCTTGCCCGCCTGGGAGACCTTTTCCAATACGGGGACCAGGTCTTTGACCGCGCTGATCTTCTTTTCGTGGATCAGCACGTAGCAATCATCCAGATCGCAGGTCAGATCCTCGAACTTGTTGATAAAGTGCGGCGAGAGGTACCCCTTGTCGAACTGCATGCCCTCGACCAGATCGACGGTCGTGTCCAGGCTCTTGCCCTCCTCCACGGTGATGACGCCATCCTTGCCGACCTTGTCCATGGCGTCGGCGATGATGGCCCCGATGGTGGCATCTTGATTGGCGGCGCTGGTGCCGACCTGGGCGATTTGGGCGTGACCCTTGGGTGGGGCCTGAACGGGCGTGGAAAGCTTGTGCAACTGTGCAACGACCGTTTCGACGCCTTGTTCGACACCTCGTTTGAGCTCCATGGCGTTGGCGCCGGCCGCGACGTTCTTGAGGCCCTCGTCGAAGATGGCCTCGGCGTAGATGGTGGCCGTGGTCGTGCCGTCGCCAGCCACGTCGGAGGTTTTGCTGGCCACCTCCTTGACCATTTGAGCGCCGATGTTTTCATAGGGCTCAGCCAATTCGATTTCCTTGGCCACGGTCACGCCGTCCTTGGTCACCGTCGGAGACCCGAACGACTTTTGCAGGACCACATTGCGACCGCAGGGGCCCAACGTGACCTTGACCGCCCGGGCCAGTTGCTTAACCCCGCGCCGAATCGACTCGCGGGCTTCCATGTCGAATGCAATACTCTTAGCTGCCATGGGGGCAATTACTCCTTATGTTTCGCACAGGCGTCGTGGCGCCCGGCATCACTCACAAAAACCGGTCATGAGGGACAGTCCGTGGCGACGTTCTAGTCCACGACGCCCAGGATGTCCGACTCATCCATGATGAGGTACTCTTGGCCATCAACCTTGATTTCGGTGCCGGCATAGCTGGTGAAGACCACTTCGTCGTTCTTCTTGA
>JBHHVM010000396.1:0-3771 GCA_046754265.1 Phycisphaerae bacterium | reverse complement strand
GGTCCTGGCCGGTGCCAACCGCCAGGCCCTGGCCGTCGCCCAGGCGTGCGGGGCATCATTCATACGGGCGGAGGGTTTTGTGTTCGCCCACGTGGCCGACGAAGGGCTGATGGACCGGGCCGACGCGGGGCCTTTGTTGCGCTACCGGCGTCAAATCGGGGCCGACGACATCGCCATCCTGGCCGACATCAAGAAGAAACATTCCAGCCACGCCCTGACCGCCGACCTGGACCTGGCCCAAACGGCGCACGCAGCCGAGTTCTTCGGGGCTGGTGGCTTGGTGGTGACAGGCACCGTCACCGGACAGCCTGCCGATCCCACCGATGTGGCTTCGACCCGTAACGCGGTCCGCCTGCCGGTGCTGATCGGCAGCGGCATCACCCCGGACAACCTGGCCGACTACTGGCAGCAGGCTGACGCCTTTATCGTCGGCTCTTACATTAAGAAAGAGGGTCTGTGGTCCAATCCGCCGGACCGGCAGCGTGCAGAGAACGTGGTTCGAGCCGCCCGAGACCTGATTGAGGCGTGACGCCGGGCAGGCGTTCCTCCAGACCCAGCCCGTCAAGCCATCAACTATCTGCGCCGGGGTGAAGGCTTGGGCCCGGTGCTGACCGGGGATTGCAATGACCAGTGCCGGCGAGCGGACCAGAAAGACGCCATGGCTGCGGTCGTTCCCACCGCAACGTACTCGATGGGCAATGCTCGGAAGAAGGTGCTGGACGGCACACTGGCCAGTTGACCGTACGGACCTGCTGGGCCCGAACTCAGGGCGCTATAGGCATACCCCAGCAGACAAAGCGCGGGTGGAGCCAGGCAACCCCACAGGGCGGTCTTGGGGCGCCAGTAACGGTAAGCAATCAATCCGGACAAATAGAACGCGGCATAAATGGCGAAGTAGGTTTGGCCGTGCTGGACGCTTCGCAATGGCGATCCGGTGGCCAGCACCCGAAAAATGATGGCCGACCCAGCCAGGGTCACGCAGGTGACGGTCAACCCGGCCACCCAGACCTGTCGCCCGACCGGCTTGTCAGTAGGGTCAATGAGTGGCAGCACGGCTGAGGCTTCGGAAAAAGCCGTTTCATCGGGCGACACAAGGTCGTCATCGTCACGCTCGGTGCTGAACCAACGCGTCACCGTCCCGCTGGCCACCATGGCAGCAAGGATTGCCAGGAACCAGACACATCCTTCACAGGCCAGCTTCCACGCCAGGGGGGCTCGGGCGGCGGGCTCTATTCCCGCCACGCTGATGAGCAACTGGCCCGAGGTCGCCCCTCGAAGATTGGCCACCGCCAGCCCCAGCGCCACGGCAAAGACGCCGGCGTCGGGCAGCCGGCGCCCAGCCAGGGCGGTAGCCAGGCCCGAAACCACCACCGAGACGGCCAGCAATTCCAGCCCCATCAACCAGGGCCTGTCGGCCGAGAACACGCTCACCGCTCCCAGGGGATCGTAGGGTTGCATGGCCATCCAACCCACGGTGCTAAACAATCCCACGGCCAACCCCCACGCAGCCCAGGTCGCAACCCGATCCTGGAACCGGATCGACCCCGGTCCACCCGACAAGGCCAGCTTGGAATCCATCGCCGAAACCGACATGGTCAATGACTCCTATTCGCCTCCATCAGTTTTGCCGGTCGCGCCGGGCTGATGTTCGATCTCCAGCACCACGGTCATGGTGCGGTCGGTCCGATCGACAACCTTGGCGCCGGCTTCGGCCTCGGCGGTTAGCGCCTTGAGGAACATCTCATTGGATTCAGCATACTCGGGATGAAGCGCCGGTTTGCGTAACATGCGTTCGAAGTGGTCGGCTGAGAGGTTCTTGTACTTGATCCGCTCCAGCAATTGGGCCACGGCCTGGTTGGCGATCAAGGCCTTGCTAAAGGTCAGATCGATGCCCCGGGCCGCCGTCGATTGAGAGTAGGTCACGCCCTTGCCGCCCGGGCGAGAAATCAGCACGTCGCCCGGCGGCAGGTTTTCGATCCGCAACTGATATCGGCACATGGCCGACCCGGGCCGATTGAGGTGCACTCGCCGGCCGCGACCCGACACGCACCAGGGCACGGGAAGATTGTTGGTGCCCAACGCAACGGTGGTGTCACTCCGGCGAACGACCTGAATATCCCCTGCGGTAGTCGAGGCCTGGGCAGCGGCCCAATCGAGGGACAACTCGACGGTCAGAGGCTCGGCGCCCAGATAGCTCAGGACCTGCTCAGCCCCAATGGCACTGCCCAATGGGGCAGGGGTAATCCCGTCGATGGTGAGTTTTTCAACCGGGGCCTGACCCGACTTCATGGCCTGGGCGTGGTCCGAGGCAGCCGTGAACCAATCCACCACGTCCAGGTCCAGCTCCTGGCCGATCTTTCGCACCGCGTCGGCATAGGCGCCTACCACCTGATCGTAACGGGCCTGTTGCAGGTTGAGCTTCTTGTCCGCTTCGGGGTAACTGGGCGTGACCAGCACCACCTTGGCACCAGCCTGGCGACAGACCTCAATCAAATCGAGCAGCTCACCCCGGAACTGCTCCAGTCGAGCCGGGCGGAGCGGTTCGGAATGACCGTGGTGCAAGCCGAAGTTCAACACCACCAGCGTCGGCTTGAAGGCTTGAAGATGCCGGCCAAGGACCGGGCCCGCGTCGGCGGTCGTGGCCCGCTGCGGTGGGGCCCAGTGCCAAAACCGGGTTTTGAGCGCCGGATACTTGACCCGCAAGAACGTCTCGACCCTGGCGGAATAAGTAGCCGGCCAAAACGGCGTCGCCCCAAAGAACAGCACGCGATCGGCATCGGTCAGTTTGAGTTCCGCCTCGACCGGGACGGCCAACCCTACGGATAGGCAAACACAAACCCACCGGGCCAGGCAATGCGTCCACGCCGCCTTGGGCCCGCTCTGACTGGCACGGTCGAAATATGCTCTCATCGGCTCCTCGCTGTTGGATATCTTCACTGGCCGTTCGATACCCGCACTCATGCTGAGGCGTGCCGCTCCAGCAGGGCTTTCATTTGGGCCACGGCCTGCCTCACGCCCACAAACACCGCCCGGGCAATGATGGAATGCCCGATGTTAAACTCACGAAAGCCGGCCAATGCCGCGATCGGCCCGACGTTGCGATAGGTCAGGCCGTGTCCGCCATCGACGATCACGCCCGCTCGTTGCCCCGCTTCGATGCCGGCGGACAATTCGTCCAGAGATCGGCGCCGCTCGTCGGTCGTGCGGGCGTGGGCATAACCTCCGGTCCACAGTTCCACCGATGTGCAGCCGCAATCGGCCGACGCCTTGATCTGATCGGCGATCGGTTCGATGAACGATGCCACGGTGACCCCGGCGCCGCCCAGCCGCTCGACCACCTGCTCGATGGACCGGGCATGCTTGACCACGTCCAGGCCTCCCTCGGTGGTCAACTCTTCACGGCGCTCCGGCACCAGCGTGGCCTGGTCCGGTTTGATCCGGCAGGCCAGGTCCACGATCTCGGGGGCGATAGACATTTCCATGTTCAACTTGACGCCGACCGTTTCGCGCAAAACGCGGGCGTCGCGGTCACCGATGTGCCGCCGATCTTCGCGCAGGTGGAAGGTGATCCCGTCCGCCCCGCCCAACTCAGCCTCGGCCGCCGCCCACACCGGGTCGGGCTCGTCCGCCCGCCGGGCCTGCCGAACCGTGGCCACATGATCGATGTTGACGCCCAGTCGGGCCATGATAACGCTCCGCCCCGTCAAACCGGGAGCATTATAGGGCACCGGGACGGTCCGCAACACACTGTGAGCACGGTCTTGCGGGGAT
>JBHHVM010000395.1:0-3787 GCA_046754265.1 Phycisphaerae bacterium | reverse complement strand
TTCCACCGGTTAGTCCCGGCGCGCCGGGACTACCGAGTACGGCGCGTCCTGGGTGAACCATGGGGCGGCACATTTGTGGTCCCGTGTCGTATTGGAGCCACTAGGAACCCGCTGGCGGGACTGATCCTGGGCGATTAAGCTGGGCGTTTTCAGGACCCACGGCCGGCGGAGCGCCCGCCGCTAGAATACCTCGGAGAAGGCCCAGCCGTTATGCCCGACGACATTGTTATTACCGGTTTGGGGGTTGTTTCGCCTATTGGGTGCAACGAGAAGGCCTTTTGGGAATCGCTTTGTGAGGGGCGGTCCGGGGCGGGCCCGGTTGAGGGGTTGGATACTTCGGCGCTATCTCGTCATACGGCTTGTCAGGTTAGGGAGGTCGTTGACGCGGGTCGGCCCATGGGGCGAGCTTCGGTCTTGGCAGTCTTGGCCGGGCGACAAGCGGTGCAGTCGGCCGGGCTGGGTGGTGGGCGATTGGCCGACGCACGGACAGCGACACTGATTGGCACCACCATGGGCGAGACGGAGTTTATTGAGGAGCGATTGGGGGCTGATGATGCGGATTGGCTTAGCCCGGAACATGCGGCGCGGATCGCATCGGGCCGACCGGGGTCGATCTCGCGTCAGGTGCGGCAGGACGTGGGAGGTAAGGGACCGGCCGTCGATTTGTACGGGGCGTGTGCCGCTGGGAACATGGCCATCATTTCGGCACGGGCCAGCTTGTTGGCCGGTCGGTGCGACATCGCCTTGGCTGGTGGGGCGGACGGGTTTAGTCGGCTGGCGTTCATTGGGTTCATGCGCCTGCGGGTGATGGCCGCGGAGCTTTGTCGGCCGTTCGACGAACAGCGTGACGGGCTGTGGGTGGGCGAGGGGGCGACGGTGTTCGTGCTGGAGCGGGAGTCGTCGGCCAAGGCCCGGGGGGCGAGGATTCGGGCCCGAATCAGCGGCGGCGGCATTGCGTGCGAAAACTATCACCCCACCCGCCCCGAGCCGGACGGCGACGGGTTGACCCGGGCGACGATGGGGGCCTTGAGGCAGGCGGGGCTGTCGGGGAGCGAGGTCGGTTACGTCTGTGCCCACGGAACGGGGACGCCCCACAACGACGCGATCGAAGTCAAGGTGATGGACAGGTGTTTGGCCCCGGGGGTGGCGTTTAGTTCGATCAAGGCGTTGACGGGTCATACCATGGGGGCAGCATCGGCGATGGAGGCGGCCTGCTGCGTGCTGAGCCTGGAGCATCAATTGCTGATTCCGACCTGGAACCTGGAGAACCCACTGCAACCGTGCCCGCTGGACGCGGTGCGGGGCGGTGTCAGGCCGGCCAAGTTCCGCTATGCTCTAAACAACTCGGCAGGGTTCGGCGGGTATAACAGTAGCATCGTGTTGTCGGCTGCGTGAGTCGCCGGCGTGTCGCCCCCCCATCGTCTTCGGCGAAGAATGGGGCACCCGCTGGCCGGTACGTTCACTGGGCGAGGTATGGTTTTTTGGGAGCCGACATGGAGTTGAATCCTCGCGACGTGGTCATCACCGGCCTGGGGCCTGTCACCTCCATCGGGGTCGGCGTCGAGGCGCTGTGGTCGGCTCTGTCGGCCGATCGAACGAACGTGGCGGCCAGGCCGTTGATGGTGGACGCGGGGCAGGTGCCCGAGCTTCCGGTGGCCTCGATGCCGCCGGCCGACCAGGTTGCCAATCTGCAGGGCCATCTTGATTTCCTGGCGGGTCAGGATTGCCCCGCCTACCGCGATCTGGCCTATGCGATCCTGGCGGTGGAACTGGCCCTTACTGATGCCGGTTTGGAATACGATCGCCAGGACAACGCCATCGGGGTGATCCAGGCCTTTGAGGCCCCCGGCGTGGAGCACACCGTGGCCCGGCTTTTCGGGATGCTTAGCGCCCCCCCACCGGACGGCGGCCCGCCTCAGGTATACGAGTGCCTGGCTCCGTCATTCTATAACGCCCAGCCCTTCATGTACGTCCACTTGTTGGGTAAGGCTTTGGGGTTACACGGGTTCTCCACCAGCTTGCACAACGCCTGCTCGACGGGTGCGTTTGCCGTGGAAGTCGCGGCTGGGCACATCCGGTCCGGCCGGGCCGACGTGATGATCGTGGCGGGCGGCGAAGCGTTTGAGACCGGGGTGCGACTGGAGTGGTTCCGCCGGTTGGACCTTTATGCCACCGACGGTCAGATGAAGCCCTTCGATTGTGACTCGTCGGGATTTTACGTCGGCGAGGGCGGGGCAGCTATCGTTTTGGAATCTGCCCATCACGCCCGGCAGCGCGGGGCCCGGATGTACGCGGCATACGCCGGTGGTGCTTTCGCCCAGCAGGGTTGGAAGCAGAGCATTCCCGACATGCGGTCGGCCCGGTTGGCTGCGGTGATCGAACAGGCGTTGGAGACGACCGGGACGGGGGCGGCTGACCTGGATCTGGTGGTGCCGCACGGGGCGGGGACGCCCATCTCGGACGGGTATGAATCGACTTGCCTGGAACGGGCCCTGAAAGGTCGAGTCACCTCGGCGCTGGCCACCGTGTTTAAGCCCTACGTGGGTCATCAATTGGCGGGCAGCGGGGTTATCGAGTTGGTGGCGGCCCTTTTGGCGATGCACCATCAGGCGGTTCCGGCCACCCTGGGGTCGAACCCCGAAAAAGTCCGGCTGCCCATCCCGCTGGTGACCGAATTCGCCGAGCACAGCATCGACAGGATGCTGAAGCTGTCTACGGGGTTTACTGGCCATGATGCGGCTGCGGTGTTTTGCCGGGTTGGTTAGGGCGTCAGAGCCACCACAACCTTTCTACACAATTCCACCACGAAGACACCAAGGAAAAAACGGCTTGATTCTACCACAGAGGCTCGGAGGCACAGAGGACTGCAAGTCTTTATCCATCCGGACGGACGGGACCGGCCATGGCTTTCAATCCTAGTTGAGCGGTGTGTTGATCGTCGGCGGCGACCAGAATCTTCAGGTCGAGGGTTGAATCGTTGGGCGGAAGCGCAGGGTGACCCGATGTTGGCACGGGTTGTCCTTGGGCTGCTCCTATGGCTGCCGCTGCGGCTGCGGCGCCGAGCGCTGCGAAGGCGTTTCCTATCCAGGATTGGATGGTGATGGCTTGGTCCAGCTTTAGGCCTGCTACCGATACTATGGTTGGTTTGTTGGGGGGTGCCGGTGATTGACATTCGGAAGCATCCTGGTCGGCGTCCAGCAGGGCTAGGGGGGTGACTTGGCGATTTTGGGCTGAGGTTTGGGATTCGAGGAGCAGGATGCAGGCTCCTTCGCTCAAGACTTCGGCATGGTTGGCCAGGCCTGTGGCGTAGGGTGGGGATAGGGCATCGACCCCGCCGGCGAAGACGACGTCGGCGGCGCCGGCTGCGATCAGGGAGGCGGCTTCGGCCAGGGCGGTCAGCCCCGAGGCGGCCCCGCAGGCCAGGGTTTGGTTGGGGCCTCGGATGTTGTATGCCCGGGCCAGGGCCCCGGCGATGAAGTTGCCCACCGTTTGGGGAAAGTGAATCGGACTGACAAAGCGGGCGGTCTGGGCCCGGACTTCGTCGGCGAAACCGATCATGCCCAGTTGGCCGGCCAGGGCGCTGCCCAGCACCAGGCCCACGCGGGTCCCGTCCATGGCTTGGGGGTCTAGATTGGCCGTCTTGCACGCGTGATCCAGGGCGACGGCTGCCAGGGCGGCTCCGTGGTCGCGCTTCAACTCATTGGATAGGCCGGGGTGGGCTTTTAGCGGTTCGTGCGAGACGGCCCAATAGGGGGCGTCGATTTGGAGTGGGTCGTCGGGGTTGCGT
>JBHHVM010000394.1:0-3796 GCA_046754265.1 Phycisphaerae bacterium | reverse complement strand
GCGTTGTTATGAAGCGGCAAGGTCGGGTCATCGAGGAAACGCGTCAGCGGATGCCACTGGTTGAGCATGTAGCCCACCGCTTTGCCAACGGCGCTGCGAGGCAGGACCTCCACGGACCAGGTATCAGCACAAGATCGAATCTCCGCGATCAGCGGGACCGACTCCGTGCGGCGCAACGCCAGGTGGTCGGCGTCGCAGAACGGGGAGTCCGACGTCTCCCGCGCCTCCTTCGCCTTCCGCTCTACGACAAAGAGTTTCTGGATCAACTCAACATCGGTCCACAACGACGGGGGTCATCCCGCCGCGCATCGTAGAACTTGCGCCGCGCATGAGCCCAACAACCCGCATGGATCAGGTCGCCGCGTTGAACCACCTCGTTGTAACTGGCATGGCCGTCGGTCAGCAGTGACCCTTCGAAACCCGACAGGAAAGACGACGGACCCGCCCGGCCGTGCGACGTCGTGAAGTCGTACAACACCAGCTTCGAAGATTCGCAAAGGTAGGTCCATAGGTACCCGTTGGCGGAAGGGTCAAGATGATTCCACCGCCTGGATAATACGGGCCATCCGAGGCCTACCGCACACCATCGCCCCCGCTCGAATCCGTCCGTGTCACCCGAGTCCAGGCTGCCCGGCAATGCGGGCCCTCCCGGGCAGTGGTTGGCTACTCCCATTGGGTTACCTATAATCCGCAGTTGGAATCGCCCAGCAGGTCGGCAAACCCCGGCGGCGGACGTGGATCAAAGTATGAGCGACCAATACACCATAGGCCCAGCCCTGCCCAAGCTGGTCGAATCGGTGGTCCGCAGCTATCAGGAGCTGGCCGATTGCGGCCACATCGACCGGACTTATCTGCCCGGGCGCGACGCGGTGGAGGAGTTGATCCAGCGCCTGTTGGAGTTGGTCTACCCCGGGTTTTTCGGTCGGCAGGATTTAACGCAACACAACGTGCCCTACCACGTCGGCGAGTTGCTGCCGCGGATCAGCGTCCTGGCCCACGAGCAGATTCTCAAATCGCTGTGCTACCTGGCCGAGGTCCAAGGCCGGGGGGCGGATGGGGCTTGCGACGAACAAGCCCGGAAGGTGACGGTCGAGTTCCTTGAACGGTTGCCCGCTGTGCGCGAACTGCTGGCCGGCGACGTACAGGCTGCCTATGACGGCGACCCAGCCGCCTCGAACACCGACGAGGTCATCCTGGCTTATCCGGGGCTTTTGGCGGTCACCGTCTATCGCCTGGCCCACGTTCTGTATGAGTTGGGCGTGCCCTTGATCGCCCGCATCATGGGCGAGTGGGCCCACGCCAAGGTGGGCGTGGACATTCACCCCGGGGCCCGCATCGGCAAGAGCTTTTTCATCGACCACGGTACCGGTGTGGTCATCGGCGAGACCACCGACATCGGCGACAACGTGAAACTCTATCAGGGCGTTACCTTGGGGGCACTGTCCTTTCCCAAGGACGAACGAGGCCGATTGATCCGGGGGCACAAACGTCATCCCACCGTTGGCCACGACGTAACCATCTATGCCACTGCCATCGTGCTGGGCGGGGATACCGTCATCGGCGACCACTCGGTCATCGGCGGCTCGGTCTTTCTGACCAGTTCGGTGCCGCCCTATTCCACGGTGACCATCAAGCCGCCGGAGCTGCGCATCAAGGATCGGGCCCAAAAGCCGGGCCTATCCGCCGAGTTGCCCGATTATCAGATCTGAACGTTCACCGTCTTGGTACTCCGACACTCACGGGCGCGAGGATCCCGTTAGACCCTCGTCCACTACGATGTTGACCCATTCGGTCCGCCGGGACGCAAGAACGGCCAACGCAGGTGCCCTGTCGGGGCGGTTGCAGCCCGGCCAAGACTATCGGCCCCGCTTCTGGCGTGAGAACCAGGGCCGTGGGTTTGTTGGATTCGACCCCGACCGCATGGGCGACCCGGGGGTCTGACTACGGTTAACGCTTGGAGAACTGGAAACGCCGGCGGGCGCAGAGAGCGGGCGCCGATCGCTCCACGCGGCAATGCGTCGGAGACACGATCGGCGCCCTAGGTCCGCATCCGCCCTGCCAACCTGGTGACCTTACCCATCCAGGTCGGTCGTCGAGGTGGCGGCCATTGGCCTGGAAGACTGCCGCTAATCATCGACCAGCGTCACCCAGCATTCGAACTCGATCTCATTTGAATACATGACGCCCGCCCAGGTGTCGGCAAACCGCGGTACGGCTTTGACGGTCAGGTGGAGGAAGGGCCACGCAGAATCCGCGTGAATCGTGAAATCCGAAATCTGGCCCGCGTCACCAGGAACAGGTCCGTCGGCCGACATCACCTTCCCGGCGGTACTGTAATCCCCCGCAAGCAGCCTGACTGGTGAGAGATAATACGTTCCCGCTGCGTACTCTTCGGCGATATGCACGGCGACGAAATCTGTGCCGCCATTGACTTTGGCGACAACGATAATGTTCGCTTCGCCGCTATACCCGCTGCCAACCTGCAGATTGCCATCATTGTTCGCATCGTCCACAGGAAAGTTAATGTTGGCGTTTCCACCTTCCACGAAATCAACCAAACCATCCCCTTCGTTGTCAAGGAAAGCGGCGATGGGCTCATTTCCACCGGATGGGTGGTATGTGGCTGACGGAATCACGCCCGACACGCCCGGAACCGCTTGAACCAGAACCGTGCCTTGATCGGCCGGCGGCGACGGGTTGCCATCGCATGCGCCGGGCTGGTTCGTGCATCCCAGATTCGGGTCGCATGAATCCAGCGTGCAGGGGTCGCCGTCGTCGCACTGTGCGTCGTTCGTGCAAAGATCAGGCTGTCCGCCCTGGCTGGGCAACTGCACCTCAAGAGTGTAAGGGCTTCCAGCGGCCGGGTAATCGGGCAATTGTTCCCAAGGAAAAACCCTGGCATAGTACCAGCCGACGCTCGCCTGGTAATTGATCTGTTCATTGGAGCCACTCGATTCGGAGTTGCTGACAAAGTTCTGCAGATTGCCGGCAGCGTACAGTTCGAAGTCCAGATCACCCTGGTTTCCGGAGATCTTCAGTGTCAATGTACCGGGCGTGAGTACGTGGATCGCGAACCAGTCGTCGTCCCAGCCCTGTAGGTTGTAGGTGCCGGTCCCCACTTCGGTGGCCGCATTCCACGTATCGTCGGGCTCGAAGGCGTCGTCACCGTTGTCACAGGCGCCGGGTTCAAATACACAACCCTGATTCGGAACGCACGAGTCAGCGGTGCAGGGGTCGTTATCGTTGCAGGTGGTGGCAGGATACGAGCACTCACCATCATTGCATACGCCCGTTGTGCATGGGGGGCCGTCGTTGCAGTCGGCATTACTGGTGCATACGCACTCGCCTGCATAAGCGACGGACGTTCGGGCCTGTGCAGCCTCGCATGGGCTGGGGTAGGTTCTGTCGTCGCAGCCACAGACGGGATCGAAGCCGCCTCCACATTGACCCCCAACGATCCGGCAAACACCGTCGCCGCCCGCGCCGCCGCAGTCGCCGAGCGCGAAGGCACAGTACTCATCGTTACTGCAATCAGAGTTATTGTTGCAGGTGGCCGGCGTGATGGTACAGCGCGCTTTGCTGGGGGCAGATTCCCTGGTGCCCTTGAGGGCCAACACTCGATAGCAATAGGATGTGTGAGTCTCTAGCTGGTCGTCCTCAACCACGCGATAGTCGCCGGTGCTTGTGTCCCTGTTCGGATCCTCCGGGACGTCATCGGCCGGATACGTATCGACCTCAAAAAACGGCCCGTTCCGCCCGTTGAGGGATCGTTCAAGGCGAAACTCTGTGGCATCAT
>JBHHVM010000393.1:0-3798 GCA_046754265.1 Phycisphaerae bacterium | reverse complement strand
GCGACCGTACCAGGTTCTGCATATTTCTATCGCGGACTATCCGATTGCAATCGCACGAACCAGCTCGACATTTGCGATATCGAAGCCGGCTCCAGCGCCGACTGCAACACCAACGGCCTGCCCGATGAATGTGACGCGCTGGGCATGCTGAACTTGCCCTTGGATATCAAGCCCGGGGTGTGTCCCAACAGGCTCAACTTGGCCGGTCAAGGCCGGTTGGCGGTGGCCCTTTTGGGCAGTGCCTCGTTCGATGCGTCCCAGGTCGATCCATTCAGCATCACACTTTCGCGTGCCGACTGCCTCGGTGGCCAAGTATCACCCGTCGAGGGGCCGCCCGGACCCTGGTCGGTTCTGCGCGATGTAGCCACCCCGTTCGACGGTGTCGGCTCGCCGGTTTGCACCAGCCACGACGCGGCTGCGGACGGGTTTGCCGATCTTTTCATGCACTTCGATAGTCAAAACCTGGTCAACGTATTGAACCTCTATAGCCTGCCTCCCGGCGAAGTCGTCGAACTGACGGTTCGTGGGTCGTTGTGGGACGGTACACCGTTCGTGGGCGCCGATCGCGTTCGCTTGTTGATCCCAGCCATGCCAATTAAGATCGGTCTTCGGAATCCTGCGACGCGATAGGGTCGCGAACGAAACGAGGTCCGAATTTATGAACGATCGAGAGACCACCGTGGCCCAGCTTCGGCAGTTGATGGCCGATTTCGTGGCGGCGCGGAAGTGGGAGCCGTTTCACGACCCCAAGAACCTGGCAGCTTCGATTGCCATTGAGACGGCTGAGTTGATGGAGCACTTTCAGTGGCTGCGGACCGACGAGCTGGCCAACTTCCGGGACAACGCCGAGCAGATGGCCCAGGTCCGGGAAGAGTTGGCGGACATCACCGCCTATCTGCTCAGCTTCGCCAACGCCCTGGACATCGACGTCTCAGCCGCCTTGGCTGACAAGATGAAAAAGAACGCCGTCAGATACCCAGCCGATCAATTTCAAGGGCGGTTCAAGAAGTAAGATCGAGCCCAGAGTAGGGCCGCCTACCGCTTGTAGTCTTTTGGGTCGTGCTTCTTGCCGTGACATCGCAGGTAACAGTTGCCTTGATTCTGCGCGGCATTCAACCAGAAGGCGGTGCTTGCGTCCTTGCCGTCTATAAACTGGAAGTCGAAGCCCTGCTGGTTCGGATAGGTCAAATTGATAAGGCCCGGCTCACCGGCGTCGTAGGACCGGTGCGCGTCATGGCAGGTGATACAGGGCGCATCCTCTCCTTTGACGTGCTTCTTGTGAAAGCCCTCGAAGCGATTCTTCTGTTCGATGACGAAGTTTTCGTTGTGACAATCCCAGCACGAGGCATAGTCGCCGTCGCCGGTCGAGTATTTGTTGAAGTCCGCCACCACGTACCGGTTCTTCAACGTGGCCAGGTTGGCCGATCCGTGCTGTTCGTGGCACTGGCGACAATTGTCCGCCCCGGCCAACGTATCGTGCGTTGATCCGACGAAAGCCGATTTATCGTACCCACTGCCCGGCGCCGCCGCGGGGAAGGATACGCCGGCCGGCGGTGTCCCATTGTGGCACTTCAGGCAGAACGCCTCGCCCGTGCCCGCCCATGCCGCCCCGGAGTCCGGATCGATCAGTGGGGTCAGCGTGCTGGCCAGGTGCGGGTTGTGGCAATGGATGCACTCCACCTTGGAGCCGTCCACTTGATCCACGTCGCTGACGTTGTGATGGCTCGACAGGGCGAATTGGGCCTGCACGTTGGTCGCTGCCGGTCCGTCGGCATCATGACAGGAATAACACAGGCCCTCTTCTTGGCGTAGAGCGTCGCCGGTGATGGCCGGCTGTGATCCGTTCCAGGGGGCCAGCAGGTTAGCCTTGACCGAACCGTGTCCGGTGCTGTGGCAGCCGAAAGTCTCGCCGTCGCCCACGCACGTCGTTTGCCCGGCGGCATGCACCGCCCCAGCCCAAGCCGTCGCATCGATGACCGTCGGCGTCAGGCCGTCGGAGAACGGTACCGCCCCGCCGGCCGCGTCGGAGTCGTGGCAGGCCAAACAGAACGGCTCGAGCACCGCGGCTTCCGAAGCGATGGACATGGGATCTCCGCTGAGCACGTAAACCGTTGAGGCATTGTCCGCGTTCTTCAGCCGCACCTGCCCTTGCTGATGCTGCGACTGGTCATGGCACACTTGGCAGTCGGCGTCGGTGACGGATGCATCGGCCACGTGGTGCGACGCCAACCCGAACTCAGTCACCACCGCACGACGCGAGCCCTGAGCGCCGCTGTGACAGCCGACACAGGAAGACGACCCCGACGGAATAAACCCCGAATCATGGGAGTGACAGGCCGTGCAGTCAGCCCCCGGGTTGTGGGAGGCGCCGCCACCATCGTAAAGGTGATACGTTGTGCTCGTATGACACACTTGGCACACGCCGTCGTCGGCTCCGATGCCGTCGCTGAAACTGTTGGCACCTGTCCTGGCCGTGAAGACCACCGGCTGTTGCTGGCCAAGAGTCTGATTCATAATTGACTCCGAAACCAGCGACCAATTGGTGTTCGACGGATCGTGCAACACGTGGCACTCCATGCACGCCGGCTCCCACGACGCGCCCGTCGTGTGCGTTGTCGGCGACGTCAACCCGCCGTGACACGTTCCGCAGAACGGCGATAGTTGATCGGGGTCCCCGCTGGCCGCGAACGCCACCGATGGATTGGCAGGATTCGTCCAGAGCCGCACTACACCTTGTTGATGCTGTGACGTGTCGTGGCATCCGGCGCAATCTGCATCGACTAGGGGTCCGGTGCCCAGGTGGTGCCCGCCGGTACCGTCAGCGTTGATCACGGCCGGGCGGCTTCCTTGCGGCGAACTGTGACAGGCAATGCAGGATGTCGAATCCACCGGGAGGAAACCGGCGTTGTGAGCGTGACACGCGGTGCAGTCGACACCGGCATTGTGGGACGCCCCGCTGCCGTCGTGCAAGTGGAACTTCGTGCCCGTATGGCAAACCTGGCACACTCCGTCATTGGCCCCCACACCGTCACTGAAGCTGCCCGGCCCGGTCCGACCCGTCAACACCACATCCTGAAACTGTGACAACGTCTGATTGAAGATCTTCGGCGAGATGTACCGCAGGTTCGTGTTAGCCGGGTTGTGAAGATCGTGACAAGTGCCGCAGCTTGGCTGCCACGCTCCGCCCACCGCGTGGGTGGAGTGACCCGTACTGCTGTGGCACGACGTGCAGAACGGAATCAGCTTGTCTGATTCGGCCGGGTCGGTCAGCGGCTGGCCGGTCAGTTCGATCACGGTTGAAGGGGCGTTGGGATTCTGCCAGAGTCGCACGTTTCCCTCTCGGTGAAGCGTCATGTCGTGGCACTTCAGACAATCGGAGTCGCGCATGGGCTCGGCGCCCAGGTGATGTGCCCCGCTGCCATCAGGGGCGACGACGGCGGACCGCGGCCCTTGGGGCTGGCTGTGGCAGGCAATGCAGGATGATTCGCCCTCGGGAATCCTAAAGCCGATGCGATGCTCGTGACAAGCCGTGCAGTCGGTCGCGTCGTTGTGTACCATGCCGCTGCCGTCATGCACGTGGAAGGCGGTCGCGGTATGACATACCTGACAGATGCCGTCATCATTGGCCGGATCGCCGTCGTCGAAACTGCCCTGCCCCGACAAGGCCGAAAACAGCACCGCCTTGTCTGTATCCAGGGTCAGGTTGTGCAGCAGCGGCGAAATAGCCGACAAGTTCGTGCCGGCTGGGTCATGCAAACCATGGCATGCGGTGCACGCGGGCTGCCACGGCCCGGGCAC
>JBHHVM010000392.1:0-3806 GCA_046754265.1 Phycisphaerae bacterium | reverse complement strand
GTCATCGGCTATGAATCCCGCAAAATTCGACCGCTGATCGGCTATGTGCCCGATTTTTTCGGGGCCTATGAAGACATGGTGGTCAAAGAATACCTCGAATTCTTCGCCAGCGCCTATCACCTCACCGGCGGCCAGCGCAAGCGCGTCGTCGGCGACGTGCTGGAACTGACCGACCTGACCGGCAAACAGGACGCCCTGGTCGATTCGCTTTCCCGCGGCATGCAGCAGCGACTCAGCGTGGCACGCGTCCTGCTCCACGACCCCAAAGTCCTGCTCATGGACGAGCCCGCCAGCGGCCTGGACCCCCGGGCACGCATTGAAATCCGCGAACTGCTCAAAGAACTCCGCAACATGGGCAAGACCATCATCATCAGCTCGCACATCCTGCACGAATTGGCCGAGCTGTGTACCACCGTCGGCATACTGGAAGGCGGCGAGCTCCTTTACCACGGCCCGCTAAAAGACATCGTCGCCCGAGCCAAGCGTGGCACCCGCATTCTGGTGCGCGTCGCCGAGCAGCCCGACCTGGCTGGAAAACTCTTGAGCCGCCTCCGCGGCGTCAAATCCGTCACCAAACACGACGGAGCCATCGTCATCGACCTGGAACATCATACCAAAGACCTCACCGGCATCGCCAAGACTCTGCTGGACAACAACTTCCGCCTGTGCGAACTCAAAGAAGAGGAGGTCAACCTCGAAACCGCCTTCATGCGACTGACCAAAGGACTGGTCCAGTGATGCGGAGCAACCCATGCACATGATGTACGTTGACGAATCGGGCGACTGCGGCTATCCCAACTCTGCCTCGTTCCCCAAGTCCGGCGGCCCCACGAGGTTTTTCGTCCGAGCCGGTGTTGTGCTTCACGGGTGGAAGTGGTTGCAGCTCAATCAACTCGTCTCCGACTTCAAGCAGGCCCACGGGCTCAAATGGAATGATGAGATCAAAGCCACCCATCTTCGCGCTGGAAAGGGAGCCTTCGCCGGCTGGAAGCCACCCAAACGATCCGAGTTCTTGCTGGACCTACTGGAAGCGATAGGCCATCAGAAGCACCTAAGCCTGCTCGTGGTGGCAATCGACAAGTCTCTGGTCGACCGTGGCCAGCGGGAGAGGTTCACCAATCCAGCCGTCCGTTCCCTTGAACTACTGCTCGAGCGCTACAACCTCTTTCTACGAGACCAACCCGACAAATCAGGCATCGCAATCTTGGATCCTGTGGAATCCAAAAGTGATGAAAACCTGCGCTATTTCCAGAGCTATCTCTTGGAGTTTTCAGCCCACCTGGAGCCGCGCCGCATCGTTGAGGGCGCCCTGTTCATGCCCTCCCACACCAGCAATCTCCTGCAAGTGGCTGACGTCTGCACCAACGTCGCCTTCAGGCGCTTCACCAGAGCAGACGGCAACAAGAGGGAGTATGAGAGAATCGAGTCAAGAATAAGCGCTGACAAGACCTGGCCAGAAAAAAACGCGGCCAAGGAGGGATAATCCTCGCCAGTCGCCGAAGCGGCTGTCTTGGTCGCACTCGGAGTATCGTCTGCCATTGGCGGAAAGTCAAGCCGGCCCGGGGTGAAACACAGCCACGATTTCACCCACGAGGCTCATAACTCTCTATTTTTCAGATAGTTATGACTAACCCGGATCGGAAAAGAACACCAGGAACCCCGATAGCGATGCATAAGAGCAGCCCATGCAAACCGCACTAACCAACCTCTGGCACTGGTTCTGGCACCTGCTGCCGGGCAACCCCATCCTGGTCCGCGTGGTCACCGGGGCTTCGCGCCGAACGCGGCACCTTTGGCTTCGCTTCGGCTACCTGTCCGTGCTGCTCTTTGTCGTCCTCATCGCCCTGACCGCCAAAGTCGGCGAAGGCACCGGCTCCCTCTCCGACCTGGCCAAGGGGGCCTCCTCCACCTTCGCCGCCGCCTCTGTCGCCCAGTTGGCACTCATGTGTTTCCTGGCCCCCGTCTTCACCGCCGGCTCTATCACCCAGGAAAAAGACGCCCGCACCTACAACATCCTGCTGACCACCCCCCTATCCAACGCCCAGATCATCTTCGGCTCGCTCATGAGTCGGCTCTACTTCGTCCTCATGCTCCTGCTGGCCGGTCTGCCCATCTTCTTTATCACCATGGTCTACGGCGGAGTCACCGCGTCCCAAATCATCGAGAGCTTCGCACTGGCCGGCGGGACCGCCATCCTCACCGGCTCACTCGCCATCGCCATCAGCATGATCGGCGTCGGCACCCGCCGGACCATCTTCTCCTTTTACCTGGCCATCGGCATCTACCTCTTGGCTGTCTACGCCCTGGGCGTCTGGAGCGGCACCGCCATTGCCGAAGCCCCCACCAGCACCAGCGGCCGGCAACTCAGTTGGCTGGCGGCCTTTCATCCCTTCCTGGCCCTGGAAGTCGCCCTCAATCAAATCCCCGCCCCTGAAATCGGCCGCGTCGCCGCAGCCGGCTGGCCCTGGAAATACTTCTACGCCTACCCCCAAGCCTCTTATGTCGCCCTGACCCTGGGCCTGTCCCTGGTGCTGGTCGTGCTCAGCATGTTCTTTGTCCGTCGCGGGGCCAAGCAAGGCGAAGACACCATCCTGTCGCGCATCGGCGCGGTGCTGCACATCGGCGCCCAGAATCGAGTGACCCGAAAACCCCGCCACGTCTGGCACAACCCCGTCGCCTGGCGCGAAGCCGCGACTAGGGCCTCGGGGCTCACCGGCGGACTGCTGCGCTATGCACTGCTGGGCGGCGGGGCTTTGGCCGCCCTCCTGCTGCTGTCCGAATACGCCGGAGGCCTCAGCGCAGCCGTGACCCGCCAGTGGTTGGCCACCATGGTCGTCATCGAGTTCGGCATCGTCCTGCTCATCTGCGCCAACGTCTCAGCCATGGCCATGACCAAGGAGCGTGAATCCAACACCCTGGACTTGCTGTTGGCCACGCCACTGACCAGCAAGTACATCGTCTTCGGTAAACTCCGCGGCCTGGTCAGCTTCACCCTGCCCATGATCGCCGTACCCGTAGCCAGCGTGTTGCTCTTTGCCTTCTACGACCTGGCCAAGGGCAATAACCCCCGCGTCGCCTACCTCGAATCCGCTCCCGAATTGGCCGTCTTGATGATCGCCTTCGCGGCCGCCACTTGCATGTTGGGCATGCACGTGTCCCTGCGTAGCAAGAAGACCGTCAAAGCCGTCATGGTCAGTTTGGGCGTGCTCATCGTCATCATGTTGGCGGCGTCGGCCCTCTGGTGGCAAATCGTCATGGCCTTCGACGCCGCCGGAGCCGCCCTGGCCCCAGCTTGGCCTTACACGGCCGTCAAAGTGATCTGCGACCCGCAAGTTCTTTTTGACACGCCCAAAACCTTGGCCCAGAACATCGGCACCGTCCGCAGCCTGAACGCCCTCGGCACCGCCGCCGCCGTGACCTTCTGGCTCATCTTCGTCGCCTCCATCTACAAAGCCATGGTCCGAAACTTCGACATGACCCTAAGAAAACAAACCGCCAGCCATTGAGCTCGACTGTGCGGTGTCCAGGAAGAGGGCCCCCTATCGCGTCGACTCAGTCCCTGCCGGATATCCGATCCTGTGTGATCCGCAATCGGCAATCCTTTCTTTGCGGCCGCCTCATACGTCCACGCGGCGGCGACCCGACACGACTGCTCCACCTGCCAACAACAGCAGCGCCATGGCCAAGACCGCATAACTCCCGAAATGGCGCGCCAGCAAGGGGGCCGAGATCAGAAAGCCGGATCCGATGATCGAGGCCAATGGCGAGACCATCGCCGCCCATGTCTTGCTCCGCCCGACCCGCGA
>JBHHVM010000391.1:0-3812 GCA_046754265.1 Phycisphaerae bacterium | reverse complement strand
CGGTCGGTCAGAGAAAAGACACCCATCGTGATCATGACGTCATGGATCAGGGCGATGATCGCGGCTATCGCGAATTTGAATTCGTATCGCCAGGAAATATAGATGACCAGCCCCAGCATCGAAAACGCAAAGAGCGACAGGTAGGTGAAGAACCGGTGGTACTTGCTTTTCCCGTCGATCTCGTCGCTGTGCCCAGCCATGTACCCCACGCTGAACACGAAGATCCAGGTGGAGATAAACGTGACCATGAAAAACATGATCACCGTCAGCGAATCCAACTTCACGCCCACCCGAACCGGCACAGTTCCCAGGTCGGCCCAGTAGAATTGATGCGTCGCCGCCGCAGCCGTCAGTTCCGCCCGTTGGACCGGGTCCATCCCCTGCCAGCCCACCAGGACCAGGGTGGCCAACACACAACTGGACGCCATCGCAGCCACGGTCAACCAACCGCTGGCCGGCTTGCCCAGCCTATGGCCGAAAAACACCAAGAAGGCGAAGCTCACCAGCGGGATCAACGTCCCAGCCACCAGCAGTTGTTCGTACCAACTCATCGTTTCAAACGGAGAATGGAGAATGGAGAATTGAGAAACGCGGTAGTCCCCATGACCAGTCCGGCGGTCGATGACCTACCCAACGCTTCTCCATTCTCAATTCCCAATTCTCACTTCCAGCCTCGCCGTCCTAGCCGCGGACCGTGTCGCCTCGATCCACGTCGATCGTGCGCAGGTTCCTATAGAAGTTCGTGCAAATCGCCACCGCCACGGCCGCCTCTGCCGCGGCCAGTACGATCACAAACACCGCCATGATCTGCCCGTCAACGCCACCGGCCCCGTTGTAACGGGCAAAGGCCACCAAGTTGATGTTGCCGGCGTTGAGCACCAGCTCCACCCCTATCAGAATCCCGATGGCATTACGCTTGGTGGTCATCACAAACACCCCAGCCGCAAACACCACGGCCGCCACCACCAGATAATGGGTTAGCCCGATGGTCAGCATAGCCTACTCCCGCTCCTGTCGGGCCAGATACGCCGCCCCGATCATCACCACCAGCAACAGCACGCTGGCCGCTTCAAATGGCACCAGATAGGTGGTCAGCAGTTCCTTCCCCAACGTCGCCATGGCCGCCGGTTCCGCCGGGGCGGTCGTCAACCATTGCGTCTCCAACACGACCCCCAACAAGGCCAATACCAACAATCCGGCCACCAGCGCCCCCAGAATCATTTCCCCCCGCCGCACCTCCAGCCGCACCCAGGGTGACTTGTTGGTCAGCATCACGCCGAAGATCAGCAACACCAGCGTCCCGCCGGCATAAACGATTAACTGAACCGCCCCCACGAAGTAGGCCGCCAGCAGAAAATACAGGACCGCCACCGAACTGAGCGTCGCAAACAGCCAAACCGCCATCCGCACGATGTCCCGACTGACACAAATGGCCAGCGCCGAGACCACGGCCAGGCCCCCGAACAGGTAGAATGCCGCCGCCTCGAACAACGGATGGTAATCGCTGACCACCACCTCTGTATGTGCGGCCACATCGCCGGGCGCATCTGTTTCCTGGGCCAATACCACGCCGCTGTGCAGCGCCCAAACCGCCGCGCCCACAACGAACAGCCGATACCGGATTTGGCGTCGATTCACCGCGTCCCTCTACAATGCCGCCGCTACGATCCCGGAAGCAAGTCCACCGCCAGATTACCCACCAGCCGGCGCCGCTGCACGACCCCTTTGCCGATGACCCACATCGATCCCAGCACGAACAACCCGCCGACCGCCGCCAGAACGCCGCGCGTCACCGCCACCAATCCACTTTCAGCCGGCACCCAGAGCAGCCACAGCGTTTGCCCCAGCAACAGCGCCAACATCAGCGGCAACATGACCTGCACGCACGCATACAACACCTGGTCGATACGCACCCGCGGCAACGTCCACCGCAGCCACATCTGCACGTAAACCAGAATAAACGCCTTGACCACCAACCAGATGGGACCGCCGAACACCAAACCCCTGATCGCCCGCATCACGGGGCCGTCACCCCAACCGGCGCCCCAGCTTTCCGGCAGCGGCGAGCTCCACCCGCCGAAAAACAGGATCACCGCCAGGGCGCTGACCAGATACATGGCTGCATACTCGGCGAAGAAAAACAGCGACCAGCGCAACCCCGAATACTCCGTCAAAAAGCCGGCCACCAGTTCGCTTTCAGATTCGGGCAAATCAAACGGGGCCCGCTTACAACTTGCCAGGGCCGCGATGTAGTAGGCCAGGGCCGCACAAAACATAAACGGGCTCTCAAAAGCCAGCCAAGTGTGCCAGCCGCCGGTCTGTAACTGCCCGATCTCGGTCAAGTTCAACGACCCCACGGTCATCACCGGCAGCAGCAGGGCCACGCCCAGGGGGATTTCGTAGGACACCATCTGGCACGCTTCGCGCATGGCCCCATAGACCGTCCACTTGCTGTTGGACGCCCAGCCCGCCATGATCACGCCCACCACCTCGACGCCCAGCATGGCCAGGATGAACAACAGCCCGATGTCCATCTGCCGGAACACCCAATGGGCCCCGAATGGCAGCGTCATGAACGCAACCACCACCGGCGTCAGCACCACATAGGGGGCCAGCCGAAACAACGCGCTGTCGGCATGGGCCGGCACCAGGTCTTCCTTGCAGATCAGCTTGATGCCGTCGGCAAAAGACTGGGCCCAACCGTGCCAACCGCCCACCCGCATCGGCCCGCAGCGCGATTGAATATGGGCCGATACCTTCCGCTCCCACCAGATGGCGAACAACGGGATATGGGCCACAAACGTGGCAATGCCCACCACGATCAACAGGTCCTTAAAGAAAGGCCAGTCCGACAGATAGGCCTCAGCCAGTAGCGAAATGATCCAGACCCCGGCCACCCCGCCAGCCAAGGCCCCGAAAAACACCTGGGCGGGGAAGCGCCGCAGCACCGGGGCCGTCATGGCATAGACCGTCTTGGCCATGCCCACGACCAGACCCGCAAGCCCGCCATGGGCGGGCCTGGTTCTGTCAACCCAGGGGGTCGAAAACTCGGTCACCGATCCACCTCACCCATCACCACGTCGATGCTGCCCACAATGGCTGCCACGTCGGCGATCAGACAGTTCCGCGTCACGTGCGTGGTGATCGACAGATTGCAGAAACTAGGGCCCCGGGCCTTGACCCGCGCCGGAATCGCCGACCCGTCGCCACGAATATAAAAACCCAACTGCCCCCGCGGGTTCTCGATCTCGACGTAAACCTCATCGTCGGGCAGCTTGGCGGTCTTGGCGCCCTTGGCCTGCACCTCGCCTTCCGGACAGGCCTGCATCGCCTGCCGAATGATTCGCACCGACTGCTCCATCTCCAGCAAACGGACGTAGTATCGGCTCCAGCAGTCGCCCACCACCACTTCCTTGGGCACCTCCGCCGTCCCGCCGGGTCGACCGATGGGAACGTCGAAATCGAACTTTTCGTAGCCGTCGTAGGGGTTCGCTTTGCGCAGGTCCCAGCGGATGCCACTAGCCCGCAGGCACGGCCCGGTCAGGCCCCATTCGATCGCGTCCGCCCCGGAAATCACGCCCACGTCGGCCGTCCGCTTCACGAAGATCTGATTGAAACTCAAAAGCTGGTTGTATTCATCGATCTTGGGCTCGAAGTATTCCAAAAACTCCGCACAACGCTCGAACCAACCCTCCGGAACGTCGTGATGAACCCCGCCCACCGTCAAATAACTGTAGGTCAATCGGGCCCCGCAAGCCGCCTCCATCAAGTCCAGGATCATTTCCCGTTCGCGGAAGGAATACAGAAACGGT
>JBHHVM010000390.1:0-3813 GCA_046754265.1 Phycisphaerae bacterium | reverse complement strand
TGGGCCCTAACGTGCTCTATCGAAACAACGGCGACGGCACCTTCTCCGACGTCACCGAACAAGCCGGCGTCGGGGACCCCGCCTGGAGCCAGAGCGCCGCCTTCGTCGACTATGACGCCGACGGGCTGGCCGACCTGATGGTGGTCAACTACGTCCGTTGGTCCATCCGATCCGATAGACAATGTTTCTCCGCGGCCGACGTTCGCGGGTATTGCGGCCCAAGCAATTACCAGGCGCCCATGCCGGACACTTTGTATCACAACGAGGGACAAGGACACTTCGCCGACGTTTCGGCCTCGGCGGGTCTCGGCGCCGCATTCGGCAACGGCCTGGGCGTGGCCTGCGGCGATTACAACAACGATGGGCTCACCGATATCTACGTGGCCAACGACGGCATGCCCAACCAACTGTGGCTAAACCAGGGCCAGGGCAAGTTCCTGGACGAAGCTCTGCTGACCGGCTGCGCCGTGAACATGCAAGGAGCATCCGAAGCGGGCATGGGTGTGGCTGCGGTCGATGCCGATCACGACGGCGACTTGGACCTGTTCATGTCTCATATACGCGGCGAATCAAACACCTTTTACGTCAACCAGGGCGGCTGGTTCGAGGATACCACCGCCCGCATGGGCCTGGGCGCCGCCAGTGTCGATTTCACAGGCTTTGGGCTAGGCTTTGCCGACTTTGACCACGACGGCCTGTTGGACCTCTACCTGGTCAACGGGCGAGTCAACTTCTTCGAGCCCGCATTCGACGGCGACGACGTTTTCGCCGAACCCAATCAACTCTTTGCCGGCCGAGGCGAATCACAGTTTGAAGAGGTCATGCCACGTGGGGGCACGCTTCCGGAATTGATCGCCACCAGCCGGGGGACGGCCTTTGGAGACTTGGACAACGACGGGGACACCGACGTGGTGGTCATCAACAAAGACGGCCCCGTCCATCTGCTCCGCAACGTCCGGGGCGAGCAGGGTCACTGGATCATATTCCGGGTGCTCAACGACACCGGCGGTTATGCCCTGGACGCCGTCGTAAAGCTGGAGGCGGCCGGGCAGGTCCAGATGCGCCGCGTACAGCGGGCCTACAGCTACGGGGCCAGCAACGATCCTCGGGTTCATTTCGGGTTGGGCACAGCCAAGACGGTCGATCGGGTGACGGTTCGTTGGATCGATGGGGGCCAGGCCGAGTTTGGCCCATTCGAGGCCGGTCAGATTCATGATTTGCGCCGACAAGACGGTGACTCGAAATGACACGTCGGGCGGCGCGCAACCCAGTGATTGGAGTCATGGGCGGCGGCCAAGCCGATAAGGCCACGCTGGCGGTTGCCGGCGAATTGGGGGCTTTGATCGCCGGGCGCGGTTGGGTGCTGCTCAACGGCGGGCGCAACGCCGGCGTGATGGCTGCCTCAGCCGCGGGCGCCAGAGCAGCGGGGGGATTGGTGGTGGGCGTGCTGGGCGGAGCCAATCCAGCCCAAGCCTCTCCGGATCTGGACGTGGCCATCTGCACCGGCCTGGGGGACGGTCGAAACCTGATCAACGTGCTCTCAGCCAACGTGATCATCGCTTGTCGCGGCGGCGCAGGGACACTGTCGGAGGTGGCCCTGGCGTTGAAGAACGACAAACCCGTCATCCTCTTGGATTTCGATCCCGGTCCCGCCGTCGAGCCTTATCGTCATCGCGGGTTGCTGCACACAGCCACCAGCGCCGACGACGCGGTGCAAAAAGCCGCGTCCCTGTTGGAACCAGCGTCCTAAACCAAGCCTATGCCCCTGGTGAGCAGTCTATTCCTTCGCCGTTTTCGCTTCGGCGTCTGGTTTGTCCTTTTCGCTCATCAGGGCCTTGATCTCGGAGGGCAGCTCGAACTTCTCGGGCGGGATCTTCACGTTGTGTTCGATGCTTTCCACCTTGACAACCTGCTCCATTCCCATGGCCTGTTGGGTCAGGGTGTGGGCAATCGTCAGACCGTCGACTTTCTTGAAGTCGGACAGGTAGGTCTCTACGGGAACCTCCCCCATTTGCGTCGACACCTTGTTCTCCGACTTGACGCGAAGGTGCGACGCTTTGTCAAGATACCAGGTCTCGGTCGATCCGTCAGATGAGGTCAGCATCACTTTGAAGCAGGGCTTTCCCTTGACGTCTTCGCTGCCCACGCACTCAGCCTTGTCGTACAACTCGCGCCAATGAAAGTCGGCCTGAAACCGCACCTCACGCAACAAGCCTTCTCTTTCTTTTCCCTCCAGGATGCGGGCGCCCATCATGGGGTGCATTTCCCAGACGTTCTTTCCGTCGCAGCCGCGCTGCACCTTGCCCATGTTGGCGATGTCCAGCACCGACCGATGCTTGTTGGGATCCGCTTCGTAAACCAGCAAGGTCCCGGTCAGACCCTGGGCGGGCACCGAAAAGCTGGCCTTGGTGACGCGGTTCTTGATCTTCTCGTGGGCGGCCTTGCCGCCTGTGGCCTGGATCATTTTGTCCAGTAGATCTTCGCCCTTGGGCAGGTTTTTCTCCTGGGCCAACGCCGCCGGCGGCAGAAGCCAACAGACCGTCAGCGCCACCGTGAGCAACTTGGCTGTTCGTCGATACGGGACCACATTATGCCCGTCGGTATCGGTCGGTGTTGTTTCACAGCGCATGTCGTTCCTCCAGCTTGGGTTGGGTAACGTCAGCCGATATATAGGCCGGCCCGTTCTTGGGCGGTTGTGGTTCATGGCAGTTCGTTCGCCCGATGCTTGTTCTTGGATCCAGCGGATGGCTGCCTCGACGACCGGGTCCCGGCCTTCGAGCAGCGCCCGGCGGGTTGGCTTAACCGTCTGATCGGGTACCACACCGTGGCCTTCGAGCATGGTCCCTTTGGCGGTGGTGCAGTCGGCAAAAGCGTACTGAAACCCGTCACCGTTGGGAAGTCGTTCGATGACCGAGGGCAGGGCAGCCCCGGCTGACGTGCTGCCGAACACGCGGGCCCGGCCCAGGTCCTGCATGCCGCCGGCAAATATCTCCGTGGTCGAGGCGGATAGCTCGTCGATCAGGACGGCCAACGGCCCGCTATAATTGACCACCTGTGGGTTGACCACGAACCGCAGTTGGGTGTCCCGGGTTGTCATCGTGCCTAGATACTGGTCCTTCTCATCGATGAACAACCCCGCCGCCCCCACCGCCATCGCCCCAACGCCGCCGGGATTGCCCCGCAGATCCAAAACGATGCCCCGGGTCTGTTCGAACGCAACCACTGCTTCGCGGAGCGACTTCATCACGTGAACCGGATCAAACCAGGTATTGAACGTAATGTACCCGATACCCGGTTCGATTTCGCGGGACTCGAAGCGTACATAGTGGGCAGGCATGTGTCCAAACTTGACACGGTTCCCCTCGGCCTGGCCCAGAGTGAGGGTCCGCTCCACGAGGCGATCTTGGCCGTCCAGGAATCCAATAGAAACGGTCTGGCCCACGGATCCATGCAAGCGCCGACCCACGGAGCGGGCGATCAGGAATTGGGCTTCGCCGGGGTCCAGGCTCGATTCGTCGGCCCGGGCCAGGACGTCGTCCAAGTTGGTCCGGTCGATCCGCGTAATGTTCCACCCCGGCAAGACTCCCGCCACGGCGGCGGCCGATCCGGCTCGAACCTGCGTGACCAGGACCCGCCCCTCGAGTAAGCGCACCTCGATGCCGCAGGTGCCATCGCGCGTCCCTGGTTTTTGGGTCGCATCCAGATCGTCATAGAGTGTTCGAGGTACAATTGCAAAATGGGATTGACCCAGGGCGGCGATCATGTCCCTGATGACCGCACGGGCTTCGGCCATCGTGGGAGCCACACTGACCT
>JBHHVM010000389.1:0-3819 GCA_046754265.1 Phycisphaerae bacterium | reverse complement strand
TTGGGCCCCAGCAGGCCGCGGTATTGCTTTGGGTCGGCCCCTGTGGCGGGGGTGAGGGTGAGCACGATGGCTGTGGCGGACAGTGCCAGGCCGGTCAGTTGGCCGATTCTTGTTTGATTCACCGATGTTGCCTCCCAATCTGGTCGCCCTTGTGTGGGCGATTCCTCACACGGCTACGCTGGCGTTTCGGCCCGCCAAGTGGGGATTGTAACGGATTCGGGGGCTGGGTCCATCGCCCACGCGGCTGGATAGGCCTGGCTGGGGCCACGGCAGGTGTTGTCCTGGCGGTAGGCTGGTGCGAAGCGCTGCGGATTGAGCCCGGTCAGGTCGGTTAACACGATAAGGATATCACGGGCCAGGGTGGTGAGGATGCCGCTGTTGTAGAACCGGCGTGGGCTGGTGGGCATGGGGGTTCGGATGAGCCGGGTCTTGCCGGCCCGGCGGAGCAGGCCGCAGAAGTGGGCGTCCTCCAGAATGCCCTGGTCGGGGAAGCCGCCGAGGTGCTTGAAGGTCAGGTGGCGGACGAAGATACCCTGGTCGCCGTAGAATCGGCCGCGGATGCGGTAGCGCAGGCGGTTGATCAGCTCGACGATGCGCAGACGCCATTCGGGGCCGTCCAGCTTGAACTCGAAAGCGCCGCCGACGACGCCGGGGTCAGCCAAGGCGGCACGGATGAGGGCATCGTACCCCTGGGGGACCAGGCTGTCGGCGTGCAGGAACAGCAGGGCATCGGCTTCGGCGGCTTGGGCGCCGGCGTTGCAGGCGGCGGACCGGTCTGAAACCCAGGCGCCGGACACGACCGGCACGCCGCATTGCCTGGCCAACGTGATGGTGTCGTCTTGCGATCCACAATCGGCCACGATGATTTGAGGGACCGGGCCGGCGGTGCGTTCGCGCACGGCGGCGATGCACCCGGGCAGGTGGGCTGCTTCGTTCAACGTCGGAATGATCACGGTCAATTGCATGGGGCCTTAGCGGTTGTAGAGGCTGTGGTAGTGCCGCACTGCCTCGATGGGCCGGCGCGTGGCGACCGAGGCGTCCAGATAGGCGGTGGTGGTGCAGGCGTCGCACTTGTCGAACGGGTATTGACCGAAGCGTTCGGCTGAGCGGGTCATCAAATCGTGGTAGTCGGTGTCGGCCAGGCTGCCGGCGGTTTGTTCGTTGTAGTAGCAGCAGGGATAGATCAGGTTGGCCTGGGGGTCCAGTAGGGGTAGCAACGTCGGGTTGCAGAAGGGGACCGGACGGCGGGTGTCGGATAGCCAGTCCAGCGTGGCGTCGGTCATGTGGACCCGGCCGGTCCGGCGCTTGATCTGCCGGCCGAAGTAGCGATCGACGTTGACGAAGAGGTTTAAGCCTTGTTCGGTCAGGGCGTGGAACCGTTCGATCAACCAGGCTGGGTCGTCGTCGGCGCAGAGCACGAAGTTGACCAGAATCGTGAGGTTCGGATACGTGGCAGCCACCCGCTCCAACTGACGCTTCATGTCAGTCATCTGCTTGGGATAGAGTTTCTGTCGGGTCTGGTCGTCGCTGACCACCAGCAAGCTGAGCCGACCGGTGGCGGCCAGGTGTTTTTCCAACAGCGTTCCGTTGGTGATGCAGCGCACGCGCAGACCCAGGTGGTCGCAACAATAATCGACGATGCGGTCCCATTCGGGATGCAGGAAAGGTTCGCCGCCCAGCAGCATGATGTCGGGGCAAACCTTAGCGATGCGGCCCAGGACGATCTTGATTTTGTCGAAGGCCAGGCCCCGGTCGGAAAACCCGTAGCTGCGATCGTGGATGTAGCAGTAGGGGCAGCGCAGGTTGCAGGCGGAGTTGATCTCCCAGGACACGAAGAGCGGCTTGAGCAGGGCGCCATGGCCAAAGAGCTTCCAGCGGGCGGAGTTTGAGGCCATGGAGGCCAGGGAGCGCACGGCGGCGGGCAGCCGGGGACGTGCCGGGGGGGCCAGGACCGGCAGGGACATCAGGCGAAGCTCCAGTCGTAGTCCGCGTAACCGATGCCGTTGGCGGCAGCGGTGGTGACGGTCGATTTCTGATCATCGTCCATATAAGTCATCGCGGCGGCCAGTTGACGCCGTTTGGTCCATCCAAAGTCGCGGGCATACCACAGAAATATCCGGGAGAGCAGCACCCGGCCCGTGTCGGGATCGACGCTAACCCCGCCTCCGCTTACAAAACTCCGGGCGGCCAGGTTCAATTCCTGGTTCATGTTTTTTGCGGAATAGCTGCGAATAGGGGGGCAGGAGACAGCCCCGCAGTTCAGGGCGAAGTGGATTCGAGGATCGAACGGCCTGAGGACCAGCGACCGACGTGGGTCCCAGGGCAGGAGTTGAGGCAGGCCGAACCGGAGCGGGTGCCCCCGATTGGCCCGCAACAGGCCGTGCTCGATGACGTCCAGGTTGTAGTCGAGGTGCCCGATCCGGTAAACGGCTCGTTTGAAAAAGTGTGGAATCTCGGTCATGGCCTTGCGGACGCCGAAGCTCAGGGCGGCGTGAATGACCATGGCGTTGTAGAGGTTGATCCAAAAAGCCAGGGCCTGGTTGCGGCCCGCAAGTTGGCGAGTGGGGTCGAAATCGGCCAGGAGCGCCGCCTGCTGATCCAGGGTTTTTACGGCATCGGTCGTGGCGGGGGTGTACTGCATGCCGTCGCCGGTCAGCCCGACGACTTTGGCCTTCTTGGCCAGAACCAGCAGCGCCGCGGCGTGTTCTGCCTCGACGGGTCCGGTGGGTTTGTCGTGCGCGGTGGTCAGCCCCGATTCGTTGAGTGCGACAGGTCGTGCCATCGAATCATTGTAGGTGGGGTCATCGACCGGACAAGTGATGATGCCAGTTATGTGACCCCAGCCGTTTCGATGATCCGGTCGGTCGGGTCGGGTTCTATCGGAGCCAGTGGATTGGCGGACTGGTAGTAGGCGGTCTGCGTGGCGAAGAAGGACAGCTTCATCCAGATGCGGCCCAGCACCAGGACCTGCTGCACGACGAAGAGCCCGATCATGGACGTGTTGCTGGCGTTGGAGAAGAGGTTTTCGAACAGGAGGTAGATGGCAAACAGGGCCCCGACGATCAGCAGGTTGAGCCCAAAGAGCGGCCCGGTGCTAAACATCCGTCGCAGGCAGAATAGGCCCGACGCCCAGACGGCGCGGATCATGCTACGCCGGCCGTCGATGACGGTACGAATTCTGGCATAGTCAAAAACGATCAGCACCAGGGTCAGGGCCAGACCCAGGATGCCGAGGCCCAGCGCCCGCCAGAGGATGGCCTCTCTTCCGGTGGTGGCGTTGTTCTTGTGATCGTCGATCCATTCCTGCAGGCCGAACTTGTAGGCGGCCCCGATCGCGGCCAGGACGATGAGGAACAGGAGGAAGAGACGCACGAATCGCCAAAAGAACCGCCCGCAACGGTTGAAGAACCGCCGGCTGGTCAAGCGGCGGTCGTCGGCGAGCGTGGCCACGATGCCGCCGCTCAGGAAGACGTGCATCAGCAGATAGAGGCCGCCCAGCCCCAGGGCCAGGTAGCCAAGGGCGTGGAACTCGTAGGTGTTGCGGTTCCAGAAATCGATGAAGGCGTCGAATTGAAAGCCGCTGATAAAGTCGTTGGCCAGGTCGGTTTTGGCCAGTCGGCTGACCAGGGTGCGGAAGGGGTAGATGATGACGGCGGCGAAGAGTAGGTTCAGCGCGTACAACCCCAGCCATAGCCGCTTGCGGCGGCTGACTCGCCCGTTGCCTTCCCGAAACGCCTGCCAGACCGACAAGGCCATGGATGGCTCCTACCCGAAAGTGCTGAAGAACTGGAGCAGCGACTGCATCCAGAAGAATCCCGG
>JBHHVM010000388.1:0-3821 GCA_046754265.1 Phycisphaerae bacterium | reverse complement strand
GTGTTGGCGATGGGTTTGACTTTCGGGTTGGTAGGAGCAGCCCCCGGACGGTTCTGTGCTATTTTCTTGCCGGCCAGGAGTGAATCGATCTGCCGTTCGAGTGTTTTGGCGAGGTTCGCCTTGGCTCCGAAATGAACCGCCTGGACCGTGCCGTCTTTGCCCACCAGCACGAGCGTGGGAAAGCTTTTGACCAGGAATTTCTCTCGGCCTAGGCCGGTCGGGTCCAAAGCGTGGGAGAAAGCCCCCCCGCTCACCTGTTTCCACATGGTTTCGATCTGCTGGGGCGACCGGGCCCGCGGGCTGGTGACGCCTTCTTTCTTGAGCGTATCTTCGCTGATGCCCACAAACTGCACGTCGGCGTTTGAGGCGTACTTGGACTTATACATTTCGGCCACGCCGGGTATCTGGCGCTTGCAGAAGCCGCACCAACTGGCGAAGAAGTCCAGCACCTGCACTTTGCCGGTGTTCGTCCCGGTTTTGACGACGGCGCCGGAAGCGGTGGTGAACTCGGCTTTTGGCGCTAACCTGCCCACCAACTGCTCGGTGGGCCTGGTCTGCGTGACGCGGCCTTTGATCGGAATCTTCAGCGTGGGGGTTTGGGCATCGTCGGTGTTGAGCGTGATGTTTTTCTGTTTACTGGAAACGCTGTAGTTGGCGGGAATGGTCAGCTTGATGTCGTAGCTTTCGCCTTCTTTGCGTTCGATGACTTCCACCGTCAGGGCGGAGTCGTCCACCGATGCAGACAGGATTTTCACCGGAGCCACGCCGTTGTTGGTGAACTTTATCAGGCGGCGTTGTTCCTTGGTCGCCCGAGTGGGCAGGACCAAGGATGCGGGGCGGAGGTCCAGCCGGGCGGGCACGTAGGCGGTGACCGGCACCAGAATCTCGGGCGATTCCTTCAAGTTGGTCTTCAAGACGAACTTGGCGTTGTTGAGTTTCGGCTTGTACGGCGGGCTGGCTGTGACCTTGAACTGAAATTCCTTACCGGGCTTCCTTTCGATCAGTTCGCCGGTGAAGGGCCCGATTTTGTTTTGGGCCATGGTCAGCACCAAGTCCTGATCGGTATTGTTGGTCAGCTTGGCGGACTTGGTCACGGTCTGTCCTTCCTTGACGTGCCCGATGGAAACCGTCCGCGGTGCCAGGTCGACGTAGGACCTCACTTCACCGGTCAACTGCAAGCGCAGGGCAGGCGTGACCGGATCGTTGGAATTGACGGTAACGTACTTGGTGAAGCGGTTGTGGACTTTCTTGGAATTTAGCGACACGGGGATTTTGCCGATCGCCCCGGGAGGGATTTCCCGGTCGTAGCCCCGGGCGACGGTACACCCGCAGGAAGGCTTGACCGAAATGATCTTGAGCACCTGGTCGCCGGCGTTGCGAATGATGAATTCGTGGTCCAAGGAGCCTGTAGCCCAAGCCTTGCCGAAGTCCTGGATGGGCTTATCGCAACGGATGCCGGGAGCACCGGTCACCGGGCCTTTGGGGGTGGTGCCCGGGGCGGTCTTGCGACGCGTGGGGGCTTTGTTGGCCTGCGACAAAACTCCCGGGGGCGGCGCGGGAATCGGTGTTAACTTCACACCGCCGTCGATCTTGATTCTGTCCTTCTGAGGATTCGCCGGTGTTTGGCCAGCCTGCTTCTGCGATGCCTTGGCAGCCTCATTCTCCTTGTTTTCCTGAGCTGTGGCCGTGCCACCGCCCAGATACATTCCGCCGGCCAGCACTGAGGCCGCGATCCACCATTTGTTCATTCCCGTACGCTTCATGGGGCTCTCCACTTTCTGAAAGAAAGATTTGCCAAACATCGCTATGCTCGCGTGATCGTTCCAGTTTGGACCACCGTTGATATCAGATCCGTTGGCCAAGTGCGTAACCGGTTCCCGGCCCGTGCATCTGTAAACATCTAAGCCGACCGGGCATCACAAGACAAGGCGTGGCCGCACGGTCCAGTTGCCCCGAGGTCTTGAACCGGGGCCCATGCAGCCCAACTTCCGCGGCACGGTGCTGCCTTGCAAACCATCGGCCACCCTCTGGGCCAACTTGCCGCAAATCGGTCATGGAAGCCCGTTGACGGCATTTTACCGAACCCTGGACACCGACCGGCCGACGCGGGTTCAGTATAGCAGGCCACGGGTCAATCTCCCTCCAATCCAGGGCCGATCAGTCCCCGTGTTACAGAACTGTTACCCCTTTGGCAGCCCTCGATGCCTTCCATTTGCAGTTGACTTGCACGCCGTGCCCTGCACACAAGAACGGCGGTCCACACGCCCGGAACAGGGACCTGGATTGCCAGGCCCATCCACGCCACGTAGACTGGCACGCACTGACGGGAGATTGGGATTCCAGCGAGGCGTTCGGACCGCATGGCCAAGCCGGCTGAAAGATTCGTGGGCATCGACCTGGGAACCACCTATTCCGCCATTGCCTACGTGGATGCCCAGGGCAAGCCGGTCAACATCGCCAATCCCCACGGCGACCTGCTGACCCCTTCGGTGGTGCAAATCCTGCCCAACCGCAAGATCCTGGTCGGGCAGGACGCAGTCCTGGCCGCCGCCGACCTGCCCGATCGGACCGCCATCAACATCAAGCGCGATATGGGCGAGTCGTTCTATCGCGAACCCCTGGGGGGCAAACAGTTCTCACCCGAGGCACTCAGCGCCCTGATCCTCAAACAGTTGGCACTGGATGCCCGGGGGCACATCGGTGACGTGCGCGACGCGGTCATCACTGTACCCGCCTACTTCGGCGATGCGCGGCGCAAAGCAACCGAAGATGCCGGGCGAATCGCCGGACTTAGAGTGACCGACATTCTCAACGAGCCGACCGCCGCGGCCCTGGCCAACGCCTTTCAAGAGTTCCTGGAGACCACCGAAGGCCCGGTGACCTTCACCGGGGCTGCCCAGGCGGCTCTGGCCCCCAAAACCACGCTGGTCTTCGATCTGGGTGGCGGGACGTTCGATGTCACCATCATTCGCATCGACGGTCACCGTTTCGACGTGTTGGCCACCGGCGGTGAGGTCCGACTGGGCGGCATCGACTTCGACGAGCGGTTGCAGGCGTTTTTTTGCGACGAGTTCGCCCGCCGCTATGGCGTGGACCCTCGCGACGACGACGCCACCGCGACGCGAACCCGGCTGACCTGCGAACTGGCCAAGCGGGCGTTGTCCGACCGCGACGAGACCATCATCGTCGTCGAACACCTGGGCCGGCGTCTGAACCTGCCGGTGACCCGAACCCAATTCGAGGAGGTAACAGCCGATCTGGTCACCCGCACGCAGCTTTCCACCGAGATGCTCCTGGAAGACGCCATGTTGACCTGGGATCGCATCGATACGGTCCTACTGGTCGGCGGGGCCACGCGCATGCCCTGCATATCCAATATGTTGGCCCAGATATCGTCTCGCCCCCCCACCATGGCGGCTGAGCCTGACCTGATCGTCTCACACGGGGCTGCCATTCATGCGGCGATCTTGCAGATGAATCAACAAGCTACAGGCGTCGTCGTGCCCGGTAGCGATGACCAGGCCGACTCCGCCCAGACCGCTCAAGAACCAGCCCCAACGTCCCAGATGTTCAGCGAATCGGTATTGGCCGCCGCCCGGCAGGTCCAGTTGGAGAACGTCAATGCCCACAGTCTGGGCGTCGTCGTCCGGGCCCCGCGCGAGAACCGCATCGTTCACTCTCAAGTCATCCAACGCAACACGCCGCTGCCGACCACCCGCACCAAAGTTTTCGGCACCGAAGTGGCCAACCAGGCCATGGTCCGCCTTCGGGTGGTCGAGGGCGAGAGCTCGGTCGACCAGTCGCCGCTCACCGGCGAGAGC
>JBHHVM010000387.1:0-3834 GCA_046754265.1 Phycisphaerae bacterium | reverse complement strand
ATGCTGCTGGTTCTGGCGGGCTGGACGCTATGTCGCCGTCGGGGCGATCCGCAAGTACGATCGGCCGCAGCCTGCTTGGCTATGCAGGTTCCGGTGTGGCTGCTGGCCACCCATCTCTATGCCCGGTTTGCGGTCCCGTTTCTGATTCCGCTGATCGGTTTGAGCGGCGTCATGCCAACGACCAGCCGAGGACGTCGCGTCCTGGTCGCCCTGTTGATGGTCGGCACGGGTTGGAACCTGGCCTTTACCGCCCGCCTATACGCCCAGCACATGCTGCCCGGCGGAACCGCTCTACCGCTCGAAGGCGCCACGGGCACCTTCACCACCGGCTCCATGCCCGGACAGCAATACCTGGCACTGGTCAATCAGGACCTGCCGCCGGACGCCCGTATCCTGCTCATCGGCGATGCCCGCCCGTTCTACATCCAACGGCCCGTGGACTACTGCGTCGTGTTCAACCGCAGCCCCTTAACCACGGCACTCGACGACGGCGCGTCACCCGCGGAACTTGTCGCCTGGCTTGGCCGACGCGGCTACACGCACGTGGTGGTCCACTGGGGAGAGATTCAGCGACTGCGCCGATCGGCCTATGGGTTTGACGCCCGGATCAATCGCGACTTGTTCGGCAAACTTGTCGAGGCGGGGTTGGGCCGCACCCACGCCTTCGGGCGCACCGCAGCCGGGTTGGCTTGGGTCGAGATCTATCAGGTCCCCCGGACCGATCCGCAGTGACCGGGTGCGTCACTGCGTGAATGAACCGCCCAGAGGCGGGGCGTCGTCATCATCGTCATCATCATCTTCGCCCGAATACTTCCAGGCATCGGCCTCGTCGGCTTCGTCCAGCTCCTGTTCCATGTGACGGAACATGCGTTCCTGCAACGGGGCCAAGCGCTCATACATTTCCAAGGTCGCTTCGTAAGCTCTGACCATGCGATCGAGTTTGATGAACTGCAACTTGGTCAGGCACTCGGGCTCTTTGATTGTCGAAAAGGGATCACACCGCGGGTCGGGCCGCCCATCGGGCCCCACGCTGAAAAACTCGCAATCCGCACATTGCATCATCTCGACGCCCCCGTAGACTCAGTGTGCCAGCCTCTACGCCCACTCCACCGAGCCGGTGAATTCTAGTCGCCCAAGCCCCCCAACCCAACTGTAACGCCGCCGACCATCCGTCGAACAGGGACTCCACACCATCTCAGACCAAAATCCACATGCCAGTTGCAGTGACAGTTTAGTTTAGCCGTACCAGAACTGATGAAGTCCGAGAAAACGCTTGCATCGCCCGAACCGTTCTGCCAAAGTGGCGATAGAAGATACTGACCCCACTTACCGGCCCGTCCCCCATGGGTCGGTTTCCCCAAGGCCCGGTCTACCCCACCGGGCCTATTTTTTTTTTGAGTCGCAAGATTCACTTTATCGGACGCCCGCAGCATTCGGCGGGCAATGTATGTCACTGAGGATCCCGGTCGCCGCCTTCTGGAGCGTCTCGCAGGATCTGTTCAATCGATCGGCAAATATCTCGCTCCAGCGTCTGGTCGCGACCGGTTGTCTTCCAGACGGCCCGTTGCTCCATGGTCGCCCCCGCCTCTCGATCGGCTGGCGTATCGCTGGGAATGTCGGTCAGACCCCGTTCGCGCTCGAAGGTGCGATGGGCCACCGCTTGGTTTTCCTGCACGATTGCCTTACAGCCGATGGTGACGTCCCCGCCCTCGGCCAGCACGCGCACTTCCACGTACCGCCGTACTGGGGATTGCACACCCAAGGCTGCGCTTAGCGTTGCCGAAGACCTCTGCTCCACGGACGAGACGGGCACGGTTCGCAAAAGCCCGGCTTTGGGTTGACGCAGCTCGATGCGAAAGCGCCTGGCCAGGGCTTGCTCGGCTGCGGCAAAGGCGGACGATTGGCTGATGCCTACTTCCCGCAGCATGGTGTAGCGCCGCATCGAAGGAGAAGGTCCCCCTGCCGGGCCGGCGCAACCGCTCACCACGACCATGAACAACGTGCCCGATAAACACACACGGCTACTTGCCATCACGAGGTTCTCCTGCCTGGACCCGGAGATGCGGAACGCCCGGCATTATCAGGGGATCGGCCGACGAATCAACCCCAGCCCATACAGGCTGACCGGACGCCAAACGGCCAACTTTGCGCTTTCCGGGCTGAATCGTCCTATGCCAGCCGCTGGAGGTAGTCAGCCAGCAAGCGCACGCCAAAACCCGTCGCCCCCTTGGGGCAGTAAGGTTGATCCGAAGTGACCGCAGCCACGCCCGCGATGTCCAGGTGGGCCCAGGGGGTTTTGGGGTTGACGAACTGTTTGAGGAACACCGCCCCTTGAATCGCGTGGGCCTCGCGCGTGGAGGAGTTCTTGAAGTCGGCGTCGGTGCTACTAAGCAGATCGAAATAGGCGTCATCCATGGGCATGGGCCACAGGCGTTCACAGGTCCGCTCGGCGGACTCCATTAGAGCATCGCGCAGTGTGTCCTGGCTGGCAAACAAGCCGGCCCGATGGTTGCCCAGGGCGACGACCACCCCGCCGGTCAGGGTGGCCAGGTCGATGATGGCCCGGGGCTTCCAGTGTTTTTGGGCGTAGGTCAAGGCATCACAAAGAACCAACCTGCCCTCCGCATCGGCGCTGACGATTTCCACCGTCTTGCCCGACAGGGTTTTGATGATGTCGTCGGGTCGATAAGCTTTGTGGGAAATCATGTTCTCGGCGGCAGCCACAATGCCAATGACTGGCACCTTGGGCTTTATGGCCGCCACCGCCCGCATCGCCCCCAGCACGGCCATGCCGCCGCACTTGTCGTACTTCATCCCCACAATCCCGTCCCGCGGCTTAATGGAATACCCGCCCGTATCGAAGGTCACCGCCTTTCCCACCAGCACCACAGGCTTGGCGGTTCGCTGCCCCGGGTATGACATGATAATCAACCGCGGCGGGGCGGCACTGCCCTGCCCCACCGCCAAGATGCCCCCCATCCGCAGGCGCGACATCTGCTTTTCGTCCAGCACCTTGCAGCTCAAACCCGCCTGGCGGCACATGCGCCGGGCCCTGGCCGCCAGCGAAACGGGATTGATCACATTGGGGGGCTGATGGGCGATCTCCCGGGCCAGGTTGGCCGCTTGAGCGACATGCCCTGCCCGGGTCACGGCCCGCTTGGCTGCCTGGGTCGTCCGTGACACAAGAATGTCAACGCCGATGGTGACGCCCCGCTTGGACTTGGACTTGAACTGACCAAACTCAAACGCACCCAAGACCAGCCCTTCGCACAGCGAGCCGACGTCCACCACGCCGTCAGTCACCGGGCAATAGGCTGTCTCCAGGCCGGCCCGGGGTATTTTCCGTCCAATCAGCCATTCCGCGGCCCAGCCACCCGCTCGGCGTAGCGTGTCGCCCTCTGATTTGGCGCGATCCCCCAGGGACAGCAGGACCAACAGTCCCTTTCCGTCGCGTACCACTGTCGCCTGACCGGCTTCGGAAGGGGCCTCGATTCCCTTCAGAGACTCGGCCCAAGGCCCAGTGCGTGCCTTTATCGGGCCTGCAAACACCGGCAGGACCACCACCTGCCCCCGCCAACTCCCTCGGTCTATCAGCCTGGTGCGCACTGCGAGCCTCCAAACGGGCCTTGAAAACGGGTTCCTTGCCTCGACGATCCGTGGCGGATGGTAAAAGGCCCGTCGCCCGGTCGCAACCAAACGCCGGCCCGGTGTTGACGCCACGCATCATCCAGCCAATCTGCCCAAAACCCTGCAAGCGGCCTGGGCCTGCCCTAGACTCTAATAGGGAGGGTTCGGGGCACGTCCAGCCTCCGATAAGCGCTCCCCGAGGCCCAT
>JBHHVM010000386.1:0-3839 GCA_046754265.1 Phycisphaerae bacterium | reverse complement strand
AAGTGGGCGTAGTCTCTCAAGTCCAGGTTAAAGTCGTGATCGGCGTCGAATCGGTCCAGGCAAATCTGGGCGGGTTGGGCGACGATGAGGCAGGCGTGAAAGAAGGTGTAGTCGTCCAGGTCGACTTGGCCGTTGCCGTCGAAATCTCCGGTGGGAACGTTCAGCACGTCGGTGCCCTGGGCGGTGATGATGCCGCCGTTGTCCTGCAGGTTGAGGTAGAAGACGGTGCAGCCGCCGGTATTGAGCGTGGCTCCACTGTTGAGGATCAACGTATCAACGTAAAGCGCCTCGTCGCAGGCGGTGGTGAGGTCCTGCTGATTGTCGAAGACGTCAATCACGTTGACGGTGGTATTGGCGGCCAACTCCAGGGTCAGCAGGGCGAAGTTGTCCACCAATCCCGACACGTCGGCTCCACGGTCCTGGCCGGCGGCTTCCAGGGATTGGGTGGTTCCGTCCAGGGTCAGTTGCCCCGCAGCCCAGTCGAAGGTCAGGGGATCGGTGCTCTGGTTGATAAAGTTACCAGCCAGCGTGACCGCTACCGTGGAGTCCACCAGAAGATTCGCGTTGGTCAGGATGGACAAATCGCCGTCCACGTCGAGCCCGGCATTGCTCCGGACGTGCAACAACGGGGGTGTACAGCCCAAGAGCCGGCCGAAGCAGGGCAGCAGGCTGAACGCACCGCCGCTCCGCACCGTCATCGAGCTGTCCAGCAGCATTTGGCCGATGCCCGGAAGGTCGCCGGTAATCGAAACAGCCCCAGCCGTCAGCGACGCGGACGTGGGCGCCAGGCCCTGATAGGTCCCGCCTTGAATGGTCACAGCCCCGGTCAGGGTTATCGCGGCGCTGCCCTGGACCTCGACGATACCCGTCCCATCCGCCTGCAGGGTCGCCCCCGCCAGAGAAGCCCCGTCGGACACCTGCAACAACGGCGGCGTGCATCCGCGCCGTCCAGCCACAGGAACGGTGCAGGGCAGCGTCGAGCGAAAACCTCCCTGCCCGGTGACCGAGCCGTTGACCACGACGGTCCCGCCGGCTACCGCCTCCACCAAGCCCGCCGCCGATTGACTCACCGCGTCCTCCACCCGCAGCACGCCGGTCCCGGTAGCCCGCATCAGATTGTTGTTCTGCTTGAATCCAGGGGAAAAGAGGATCAGATGCTCCCCGCCTGCGTGGTTGGCTTCAATAACCCCGTCGTTGATGACGCCGCCGAAGATGATCCCAGCCCCGTCGATGGCGTGATTCGCCGCGTTGGTGAAGGTAGACTTGAAGTTCCCCAGCAACGCGTTGGCCTGGGCCCCCAACCGAACACAGTCGTCGTTGCCGCCGTTGCCGCTTAACGTCCCTCCCGCGAGTGTGTTGGGTGCCAGGAGAGTCGTATCGGTGCCGGAGGGTGCAACCTTCAGTACACCTTCATTGACAATCGTCGCACTAAAGTTGCCCACTTGTCCATCCGGAACCACCACGCCACGAACGGACACTCCCACCAGTTCCGCGCCGCCGATGAGGTGAATGGCGGCTCCGGAATCGTCGGTGACGGCACTGCCGCCGATGACGGTGGCTCCGTTGATCTCCAGGATGCTGCCGGTGGTGATGGCTTCGAGCCTCCCGCCGCCGGTCTGGTCGATGTCGGGAGCGTCGAGAACCAGCCGGCGACCGTCTCTGGCACGAATGATGCCATTATTGATAAACCCACCCGCCCGTGAAACCGCCAGGGTGCGCACAGTTGCCCCGCTGGAGGCATTAACCTCGGCGGCCGCGATCGGGCCAAAGGTGGCGGCATCAATGGATGGGGAGATGTCGAGCGTGACGATGGCGGAACCGGTGACCAGTACCTCGAAACCGGTGCCGTTTGGCCCTGCAACCGGGCACCAGTTGACACCCGTATTCCAGCATTCGACACCGATCAAGGGTTGACCAAAACCATCCAAGCATACGGTTCCACCGATCCACTGGCTGGTGGCGACGGCCACGTCGCATTCGTCGGGAACGCCATTGGTGTTACAGTCCAAGCTGAATGTCGCGGCAAGATCACATGCGTCTGGAACACCGTTGGCGTTGCAGTCGCCGCAGCTTGGCGTGCCGGCCGGACAGTCGCGGATGTCACATGTGTCGGCGATGCCATTCGAGTCACAGTCCGGCTCGCATTCGTCGGGGGTTCCGTTGGCGTTGCAGTCGATGCTAAGGCCGCAACCGGGTACGTCGCAGGATCCGCCCAACGGTCCGCAGTCGATGTCGCACAGGTCGGGTATGCCGTTGACGTTGCAGTCGGTCGATTGGAACTCGTGGGCCCCCATGTCGACGATCGGCGGCGTGCCGTTTCCGGTGTCCGGGTCGGTGATGGGGTCGTCAATAAAACGAGGTCGCCCACCGACATCCAGCGGCAGCGGCTCGGTCGTGTTGCCGTCGGTATCGATGTCAAACCCGTCAGTGGTCACAGCGGCATTGTCGGCGGCGTCGATGACCGGGGACAAGGCCTGCACGCGCAAGTCACCGAGGTCGTCATCTGCCGATCCCCAACCGCCCGCTCCCGGCGTTGGCGGCCTGACGAACAATGGGTTACCGTCGATGTTGCCGACTTCAGATGCGAACCCGCTGAGTCCTTGCACCAGGCTGTACTGCACGGATACGTTGACGGCACCGGCGAAGATATTGATTTGGGCCGACTCATCCGTTCCTCCGGGGTCGGCATTACCCCAGAAGATGCAGTTGCGGACGGTCAGGGTGTCGTCGGGCGTCGAATTGTCGGAGAAGATTCCGCCGCCGTCGACCACGGCCGAGTTGCGGTCGAACGTGCAGTTGACGAATTGCGGGCTGCTGTTGCTATTGTAAACAGCTCCACCGGTGCCGCCCGGCGTACTCGTCACCGAGTTGCTACTGAACAGGCAGTTGACGAGGGTGCTGTCGCTTCCGCCTTCGTTAGCCACCGCCCCGCCACCCCGACGGTTGGTGGTGTTGCCGATAAACACGCAGTTGATGGCCACCGCGCCCGTGGCGCTGTTGTAGAGCGCGCCACCCTTTGCCCCGCTGGACGAATCGCCGGTCGAGGAATTTGCGATGAACTGGCAGTCGATCATCGCGACGCTCTGGCAAGAGGCGTTGGCCACGGCCCCGCCCGGGTCTCCGCTGGCGCTATTCTTCTCGAAATGGCAGCGTGCAATTCCAACGTTGGCCACGCTCTGGTTATAGATGGCGCCCCCTTTGCCGTTTGGCGCTGTGTTCAGATTGAACGTGCAGTCTTCAATGGTTACGCTGCCCAACACGCTCAGGTTGGCGATAGCACCCCCCTGCTGGCCACCTGACGCGCCGCCAGTCGCTGTATTGCCGTCGAAAGTCGAGCGAAGCACGGTTACAGATTGGGCCGACTGGGCCGAGATTGCACCACCCGTGTTGCCATTCTGGCCGCCGACGGAGTTGCTGACAAAAGTGCAGTCTTCGACTTGGAGTACGCTGTTGAAGAGGCTGGCGATGGCACCACCATGCCCGATGGTAATGCTGTTGCTCTCGAACCGGCAGCGCAGCACAATCAGAGTTCCATCGTTGAGGATGCCGGCGCCGCGCCCCTGGCCAAAGCTGAAGCTATCGACCCGATTCGTGGAGAAGACCGAGTCGGTAATCGTCAGGATGCCCGCATTGTAAATCGCTCCACCACCATCTTCGGCGAAGCTGTCTACGAATGTGCAGTTGCTGATGGTGGGGCTGCCATTGGCGTTGAACAGCGCTGCACCCTTCTTTGCGCCCTGATTAGCCAATCCGGCCGTGACGCTAAGGCTGTCGATCGCTGCCGTTGGGTCCGTGTTTGACCCGGTAACCACCGCCAGGCTGTTATCAGCGGTCAGAGG
>JBHHVM010000385.1:0-3839 GCA_046754265.1 Phycisphaerae bacterium | reverse complement strand
CGATTTCGCCGATCCGCAACAGATCCAGAACGTGATCATCGGTGGGGCGGGCACGTCGTCGGAGGCGACGTTTAATCCCAAGGCCTTCACCTACTTCGCCAGCCAGGACTTGCTGGCGCTGCCCATCGAACATTTTGGCCAGATTTTCTTCGACGATGTCGATTTCGTCGAAGACGGAGACTTCGGCGGGCCCGGGGGTGAGGCGGTTCCGCTCCAGACGCCGACCCCGTCCTTCGACGAATCCGAGGAGTTTCAGGGCTTGTACGTCTATCGGGTCACGCCCGATCAAGGGTTCGACTACCTGGGCAGAATCAGCACCTGGCTCGACGACGTGAGTTTCTGGTGGACCTCGTTCACCCGCGGCGTGTTCATCGCCGACCACGTTTATGCGGTCACCGAGCGGGCGGTGATCTCGGCCCCCACCGCCAATGTGGATGCCGTCAGCGGTTCGGTGGTGTTGCCCGAGCCGATCGGCTTCGGCGAGCCCATCAAACCCGGTGAGCCCGTCGTCGAGCCGGATACCCCGCCGGAACCCGACATCGCCACCAGCGGTGTATCTGAAAGCGGACCCGACGACGCGGGCCGGTGATTTAAGTGTCAAGGTGTGTCAGAACTCCGTCGGGTCGTCAGCTCAACCGCGACGCGCTCGACGGAGGGCCTACTCGGCCGATCGCTCCAGTTGCAGGCCGGCCAGGGCCAGCGAGACGTCGTCGGCGAAGTCGAACGTCTTGTTCAAGCCGGTGGTCAGCAACAGGCCCCAGACGTGCGTGTTGACCGAGCAGATCACAAGCTTGCGCCGATTGTTGATGGTGACCATCTTGCGCAGGCGCAGCATGGCCGCCAGATTTGACGAGTTGACGTAATTGATGGCGCTGAAGTTGAGCAGTACGTCCAGGTTGGGATGGGCCTCGACCCGTTCGGTCAGGGCGTTGAGGTCATCTGAAAACGCCGGATCATCCTGCAATTCGGCAAGAACGATGTTTTCCGACCAATCCTGCAATGGCATAGCCCGATTACTCCTGTCATCGAGCCCGGCAAGCTAGCAGGGTGTCGCTCGAGTGTCAAACGGGCTGGGGTCCGCCTCGGTCTAGCGCATTCTAACCAGTTGGGCCCGGTCAATGCCCTCTTTTGAGACGGCCTGGGCGATGTCTTTGAGGAATCGTTGGGCGTCGGTGTAATAACCCGCCGTGGGCCGCAAGGCGTTGACCCGTCCCGACCAGTATTGATTGAACCCCCGCATGAACAACTCTCGCAGGTACTTGCTGAACACGCTGGCCAAGGCGGTGGGTAGGTGTTTGTCTTCGCCGGAGGTGCAAAACTCGATGTCATGCCTGGCGGGTGATCGGGTCAGCCGATAGGCGCTGCGCCCGTCGGATTCTTCCAGGATTTGGAACTCGAATCCCTCGAAGGCCCGCATCAGTGGGTCCAAGTAGCGGCAGCGGCCCCCTTGCCGGTCCGCATAGACCCGCACCGGGGCGCCGGCGGCCCGCTCGATGATTCGCTGCACGATGCGCAAGGTCAGACCCATCAGCACGACGGCTTTGTTCCGCGTGTTGGACACCAGGCGATTGTAATGGCCCTCCAAGAGCGGCTCGCTGATCACCGCAGCCAGACGCACGCCCGCCGCCCGGGCGTTGCGGCGCACCGCGTTGGCCTGGGTGGCCACCACACCGGAGTCGGCTTCGACCGGAAGGTCCAGCTTCAAGTCCGCATACCAGGGATAGTTTTGCATGTCCTGGAGCGCGTGCGGCGCCACCCGTTGCAACAGCCCCGCGAAACTGTCAGGCGCCGGCAAAGATGATTGCAGCATACCCAGAGCGGTGCGCTCCAGGCTTTCAATACCTTTGCCGCGGGCGTGCAGCTTCTTGCTATCCAGCACCGGCAGACGCAGGTCCTTCCGCGTCGGTCGGCGGGTCACGCTTTGAGACAACAGCTCCCACAGACAGGCGTCCGCCTGGTCGTCGGGAACCTCAAAGACCACACCGGTGACCACCAAAGGCCCCAGCAAAGGCCCGTATCCTGCTTCATCGATTCCGGCAATAATAGCCATATTCACAAACCGCTGATGCACCGCACCAAGCGGATAATTGTCATCGAGGGTCCGCGGCAAGTAAAGCGCTATGAATTGAGTCAGGGTGTACTGGCTATCGATGAACGTAGATGTGCGCTGCGCAATCCCCGTCGAGTTGCTGCCGACTTTGCCAGACTTGACGCCATTGCGTTCGCTGTTGCATGTTTTCATGGGTCAGGCCGAATCGGGCGTGCGTCGCGTGGTTGGCGTCCCAGACCAAGACCGTGCCGGGCTGAGCGTTGGCCAGGATGTCCGCCGAGTCGGGCGGAATCAGGTTTTGGCCGCGATCCAGGTAATAGCAGGTCCAAATGTTGGCGGTGATCACCGGGGCCTTTGCATGGGGCGACGTTTCGAGCCACCGCACCGCAGCCCGGACCGCCTCGGCGTCGACCGAAGCCCGGTGAGGCCTGACCAGGTAACCCAACAGCACCACTGACCCGACCATCGCCGTCAGGCCCAGCAGCAGGGCTGGGCTTCGACCGGGGCGGACCCACATCCAACCCGTCGACAGCAGGGCCGCCCCAGCCAGCGACCAGACGATGGGCTTGGCCTTGTCGATCAGGAAGATCCAAGTCTCGGCCGCCACGGCGGCTTCTTGCTCCAACGCGACGACCATCAACACGACGGCCACGATGATCCCAACCAGTGCCCGGTGCTGCACCGAACGAGCCCCGACCAACGATTCAATGACCCCCACGGTGCAGATCGCCGCCAGCGGCGCAGCCGTGACCAGGAAGCGCGCGTAGCCGCCGGACGAAAACCCGCCGAAGAAGAAAATGCCACTTTGCGTCATCAGATGAACGGCATAGAGCCCCGGAATCACCCAGCCCGTGACACCGGGCCAGCGGATCGCAAGGGCCGCCAGGGCGCAGACCGCCACAGCCGGGCCACAGGCAACCATGGATTTGAGGGCCATGCTCAGCCAGGGGCCCGCACCATAAAAATCCGGGTGGTTGGCCCCGATCACAAACAGAATCGGCCAACGGTCCAGCAGGAGGTAGCCGGCCAAGTTATGCACCAGCGGCGCCCACAGCAGCAGGGCATACGCGGTCCACCGGGTCCGAGAACGCCACAAGGCCAGCGCCCAGATCGGTGTGAGGGCCCACAGTTCGTAGCGGGTGATCAGACAAAGCGAGAACACCATAGCGGCGACGTTCGATCTACCGGCGACTAGGCATCGCACCGCAAGAATCAGATACAACGCGGCTGCGGTCTCGGTAAGCGTGGTGTAGGAGGCCATCAAGAAGAGGGGCTGAATCCAACATAGTAGCGGGACCCACGCCGCCCGGCGAAAACCCAACCTTTTGGCAGTGTCGTAGGCCAGCCAGGCCGCCGCCGCCGACAGCAAGGCCGATTCCAGCCGGCAGGCCCACCATCCCAGCCGGGCCAAAGGAAAGAGCAGAACCGTCAGTCCGGGCCGTCCCCACGCGTCGGCTAGATAACCGGCGTCGTTCCACGCCCATTGGGCATACAGGTAATGGGTCAACCCATCGTCGTGATAGCCGCCCTCAGACAAAAACCCCAGCGTTACCGACACAGCCAATCCAAACCCAATAGACCCCCAGACCAGCCATTCGGTTTGTTTCAAGTGAGGTTCGCTAAGCACTGGGTCGTTCATCGATGATTCACCGGAGGCTTCACTGCTGGCACCAATAGCTCGGGCCAATTATCATAGTCGAGGAGCCGTTGGGAGTAACGTCGAAGGGTATTGGATGCAGCGCTACGCCAAGATCAGCGAAAAGATTCCCAGGGAGATTGTCCTGCTACG
>JBHHVM010000384.1:0-3847 GCA_046754265.1 Phycisphaerae bacterium | reverse complement strand
GAGGACCCGCCCCGGAAGTTCTTTCGCCTGGGCCCCGGACGCGAGGTGCGGCTGCGCTACGCCTACTTCATCACCTGCACCCAGGTCATCAAAGACGACGTGGGCCAAGTGATCGAACTGCACTGCACCTATGACCCCGCCACCCGGGGCGGCGACGCTCCCGACGGTCGAAAGGTCAAAGGCACGCTCCACTGGGTCAGCGCCGCCCATGCCGTGACGGCCGAGGTTCGCCTCTACGACCGCCTCTTCAACCACCAGAACCCAGCCGCCGCCAAAGACGGCTCCGACTACCGCGACCACCTGAACCCCGACTCGCTGGAAGTCATCACCGACGCAAGAATCGAGCCGACCTGGAAGCAAGCCGCCGACACCGCAACCTGGCCCGACCAGATCACCCGAGTCCAATTCGAACGCCAGGGATACTTCTGCACGGACCCCGACTCCACCGACGAAAAACCGGTCTTCAACCGAACGGTAACCCTCAGAGATGCCTGGGCGAAGATTCAGAAGAAAAAAACGTAGGCTGCGTCATCGGTAGGATAGGGGTACGGCCAGACGGACTATCGGGTCTCTGGATGCTTGGAATTGCGGCCAGGGGGCAGGTCTTACCGGCCTCGAAACTGCATTCCCACCCGCTGCTTGGTATAGTAGATGGCGGATAAACGGCTTCACCAACCCCGCTGATGTCGCTATGAGGGCATGCACATGAAATACACGGTTCTATTGCGAAACGGAAACGAAAGCGGTTTCGTGGCCACGGTCCCCGCCCTGCCCGGCTGTGTTTCCCAGGGCAAGACAAAGCGGGAGGCCCTCAAGAACATTAAGGAGGCCATCACCGTCTACTTGGAGGCCTTGATGGAAGACGGGCTTTCCGTGCCTACCGAGGCTGGCACACAGCAAGTCGAAGTCGAGGTCGTAGCCAAGTGAGTCGATTGCCGCGAGGCCTGCCGCATCGAAAAGTCGTCAACGCGCTCAAGAAAGCCGGCTTCAGGGTCCGACGCCAAAAAGGCAGCCATATTGTCATGCGACGTGATGACCCCGTCGTCCAGGTTGTTGTGCCCGCCCACAAATCAATCGACACCGGCACTCTGGCGAGCATCATAGACGGAGCAGGCCTGACCGCCGAGCAGTTCTGCAAATTGCTTTGATCTTCCTGCATCGTGCCACACAAACCGTCGGCCTCAATGAGCGAGAATATGTCCAACGCGAACAGACCCGACTCCTGGCACCACTTGGCCACCCAACCCTCCATCGTCAAACGGGCCTGCGCCTACGCCGTCATCGTCGGGGCCCTCCTCATCGCCATCAACCACGGCGACGCTATCCTCCATGGCGACGTTACCGGGACGCGCCTGCTAAAGATGGGCCTGACCGTGTTGGTCCCCTACGCCGTCTCCACCCTGTCCAGCGTGGGGGCCCTACGGGCTCCAAGAATCGACCGCGACTGACTCGCATTGGCCTATCCAATCTGCAACTCGCGGTTCGGAACGCGCGACAGAGCCACCCCTTTTCAACTCGCTACGCGCCACTCGAAACTCCAACTCCTCAAGTTCCTCGCTCATCGGTCCCTCGGTGCCGCCACCACAAGTACGTCATCAAGGCCGTGCCCAGGATTCCCCACGGCAACATCGATGCGAACCAAACCGTCGGATTCATGGTTGCCACCGTCGGCTGACTGGCGGCGGCCCCAGGCTGCGACGCCATCACCGGGAATTTATCCAGGAACCACCCCAACCCGAACCCGGCCAGCATGGCCCCGAAATACTGAAACGAATCGATCACCCCGGCTGCAAACCCAGCCATCTTCCGCCCGCCGAGGTCCATGGCTGCAGCTGTTCCCAGAATCGAGTGCGTCGCATTGCACCCCGTGTGAACCCCCAGAATGAGCAGCACCGAGACAATGGCTGAAGCCTGAAACATTCCCTGACACATACCGATGGCCAGCAATATAAACACCGTCTGAATCGCATACAGGACGGCCGCCACCGGCGCCCGCCGCCCCTTGGCCAGCTTGTCCGAAATGATCCCCGACCCCAAAGACCCAGCCGAGGCCATCACCGGCAAGGCGACCACCGCGAACCACCAGAACAGGTTCGAGCCCTGACCGACCTTCTCGATCGCCCACACTTCTTTCAAGTAAATGGCGTACCACGCAAAAATGGCCGACCGCACAAACCCCGTGCAAAAATAGGCCCCCGCCACAATCCATACGATGGGGTTGGAGGTGATCTTCTTGAAGACTTCTGCCAGGTGAATGTGCTCGTGCGGATTGTCGTCGGCCTCTTCGTCGTCGTGAACGATGCGATAGCCCGCTTCCTCCGGGTGGTTGGCCACCGTCAGGTTCATAAGCACCACGATGATGGCCGTGATCGCCGGTGGCACGATAAACATATACCGCCAGTCAAGCTGTGGCACGGTCAAGGTGAAGAAGATCAACGGAACGGCGAACCCCGTGGCCAGCAGGGGGGCCAACTGCCCCACGCCCATCTGCCCCAGGTTTATCATGATGCCGAAGATACCGGCGAACGAGCCCCGCTCCTGCCGCCGAAACCAGGCGGTGTTGATCTTGACCATGCCGGGCGCCCCGAACGCCTGCACGTATCCGTCAACCAATCGAATGATCAACAGGGCAAAGAACAGCCACCCGATGTTCGACCATGCCGTGAGCCCAAACAGCAGATTCAAGATCACCGTGCCGATGGCCCCAATGGTCATGGCCTGTTTGCCGCCCAGCTTGTCGGTGAAGAGACCGTTGACGAACTGCCCGATGGCATAGGCCCCGTTACGGGCGGCGTCGATGGCCCCGTACTGCGTATTGGAAAACCCCAGCGTCGCTTTCAACTCCGGGGCCACGATGCCCAGGTTGTAGCGGCACAGATAATACGACGCATAGGTCAGCCCCAAAAAGAACCAGTTCCTCACCCGCCGCAGCCGAAACCCCTCGGGATGCCGGTACATGCCGTGAACCATCTCGCCTTGCTGCATTTCAGTTTCTGCCATCATGCCATCCCATAGCCTGTGAAGTTCCTAACGAGCGGCGGAGGCGTGGCCCCATCCACCTCGGCATGTCACCTTGAAACACGCCATTTCCAATCCATTGCCTACCTAACCAGCGTGCTCGTTCGCCCCGGCCGGTCCGGCCTCAACACGGCATCCCCGCGAATCTCACAGACCCGCCTCAGCCTGCCCGCAATAGCTGTTCAGGTCCGATGCCCGCCGCCGCGCCGCAAAACGGCGAGTATACAGCCCCCAACCGACCCGCAAAAGGGCTCGAATTCTCTCCCCCAGCCGGGCTTGGTTTAACCAAATCTTCACACGATAATCGTTGCCAAGGTCGGCGGCTTATGGTGATATCTCCCCCAAGCGACAGGAGACCGCGATGTCCAAGATTGCAGACCTTTTTCACGAATCACCCTTCGAGCCGCTCCGCCTGCACATGGGCACGGTCATGGAGTGCGTGGCCCTCATTCAGCCCATGCTCGAACGCGTCCGCGATGCCGACTACGATGGGCTCGAAGCCCTGGCCAAGACCATCTTCAAAGCCGAGCACGACGCCGACCTCATCAAGGATGACATTCGCCAGACCATCCCCAAGAGTTTCTTTCTGCCCGTCTACCGCGGTGACTTGCTCGGTTGTCTGGCCGTCCAAGACAGCATGGCCGACGCTGTGGAAGACTTGGCCGTCATGCTGACCATCAAGAACTTGGTCATGCCCGATTCGTTACGCGCTCAGATCTTCGAGTATCGCCAAAAGATCACCGTCGCCTGTGACAAAGCCAACGACGTCAGCAAGGCCCTTGCCGAATTGCCCAAGACCGGATTCACCGGCCCGAACATTGAAGAAATC
>JBHHVM010000383.1:0-3849 GCA_046754265.1 Phycisphaerae bacterium | reverse complement strand
CCGACGTAGAGTACGCCGACGCCTTCGCCTCCGGTTCCGTGCGATGCAGTGGGTGTTGTCCGGCTGCCCAATCGCTCACCGCCAGGATGAAGCCGTTCTCCATCGCCCGGGTCAGGGCCAGGCTTTGCCACAGCGTTCGGGCGTACCGGGCGTGCGATTGGCTGGGGACCCCGGACTTGGCCGGTACGCACAGGATGTCCACCCGACCCGACAGCTCCCGGGCCAGTTCCGGGTGCCATAGATCGCCACAGATCAGGACGCCGACTCGGACCCCGTCCAGGTCAAAGACACCGGCCGACGTACCCGGCGAGCGCCCCTGACGTTCGGACCCGAAGAGCACCCGTTTGTCGTAGTGACCCACTTGCTTGCCCTGGCGGTCGATTACCAGGCAGCGGTTGGTCGGTCGGCCCGCCGGTTGGGGACAGTCGGCACTGCCGCCGATTAGGTTGACCCCACACCGCTCGGCCAGCCGACAAAGGAAAGGGGCCAGGACAGCCGTCCGGTCGTCGCCCGGCCCAGGCTCGGTGACTCCGTCCACCATTTCGGGGAGCACCACCAGGTCGAGCGGGGCTGACCTGGCCAGGGCTTCGACCTGCTGGGCCACGCGGTCCAGGTTCTGGTCGGGACGGTCGGGCGACAGGGCTGGTTGAAGCACCGCCAAGTTGCACCGGCCGTCTGACGCTGGGATGGGCACCGGGGAACATCTCCTGCCGGGCGTTGGTGGGGCCTGGCCTGGTTGCTATGATGGCCCGATTATCGGTGTCCGACCCGGCAAGGGTCAAACCCCAACGAGAGGTGAACCCAAAACCATGCTGGTACGATTCACATGCCCAGCCTGCGACGGCACGCATTCCTTCGATATGCCCGAGACCACCATCCACATGACCTGCGGCCAAACCGGCACGCCGGTCCAGCTTCGGCTCACGGCGGGCGGAGACGTCAAGGCCGCGGTGGTGGGCGACGACGGCACCGTCTTGGCCTCTGATGTAAAGAAGAAATGACGTGATCCACTTGGAGGGCTCCGCGGGGCGACTGGCGTTTTCTGCCCTCCCAGCAAGGGATTACCCGTAAACCGGGAATCCGAGGCCTATCTGGTCGATTGTCCAAGTGTATGTCCGACGTGCCAATCCATCCCGAGGGCGTTGCGTCCGGTAAACGAGTCAGCCGGACATTGCTGGCAGTGGCGCTGGCGGGCTTGGCTGCTTTTGTGGTCCTGCGCGGGCAATTGACGCCGCTCTCGGAATGGCCCGCCGACTTCCAGCAGGCCCAGCGCAACGCCGTCGATGCACAAAAGCCACTGTTGATTCAATTTTCATCTTCTGGCTGTCCTTACTGTGTCAGAATGGACCGCGAAGTGCTGACGACTGAGGCGGTCGGTGCCTTGCTCGCCGATTTCGAGTTGGTCCGGATCGATGCCTGGCAGGAGGACGCGCTGGCTGGCCGGTATGGCATCGAGGGCATTCCCGCCTTCGTGGTCCTGGGTCCACAGGGCCAGTTCGTCGGCAAGGTCGAGGGATATCAGCCGGCCGACCGCTTCACCGCCTTCTTGCGACGGGCTGCCGGCGCCTTGTCCCGCGTCTCGGTGCGCTGAGCGTCCGGGCCGTGCAGCTTTGGAGCCAGGAATCGGCCCGTCAAGCTGTCGGGTTGGCGGGCCACCTGCTCGGGCGTGCCTTCCACCACGATGTGACCCCCGCCGTCGCCGCCCTCGGGCCCCAGGTCGATGACCCAATCTGCCGTCTTGATGACCTCCAGGTTGTGCTCGATGACCAGCACGGTGTGGCCCAGCGACACCAGTCGATTCAACACGTTGAGCAGATGGTGGACGTCGGCAAAGTGCAGCCCGCTGGTGGGCTCGTCCAGGATGTACAGGGTCTGCCCAGCCGGCGTCTTGCCCAGTTCGCCGGCTAACTTGATCCGCTGGGCTTCACCGCCCGACAGCGTCACCGACGACTGGCCCAAGGTCAGGTATCCCAATCCCACGTCCATCAGGGCCTGCAGCAGACGCTTAATCTTGGCGAAACTGGCGAAGAAAGTCACGGCCTCCTCCACGCGCATGTCCAGCACGTCGGCGATGCTTTTGCCTCGATAGCACACTTCCAGCGTCTGGCGGTTATAGCGCGTTCCCCGGCAGGCCGAGCAGGTCACAAACACGTCCGGCAGGAAGTGCATTTCGATCTGACGAGTGCCTTGACCTTGGCACTCCTGACACCGGCCCCCTTTGACGTTGAAGCTGAACCGGCCTGCGGTGTAGCCGCGCAACTTGGCTTCGCGGGTCTTGGCATAGAGGCTGCGAATCAGGTCAAAGACCCCGACGTAAGTGGCGGGATTGCTTCGCGGCGTCCTGCCGATGGGGGATTGGTCGATCTCGATGACCTTGTCCACCAAAGACGCCCCCGACAGCCGCCCGAACGCCCCGGGTTTGGGGCCCGAACCGTTGATCACCCGGCGCAGGGCCCGTAGTAGGACCAGGTTGACCAGTGTGCTCTTGCCGCTTCCTGAGACGCCGGTCACGCAGACGAAGCACCCCAGCGGAAACCGCACGTCGATGTTCTTCAGGTTGTTGGCCACCGCCCCGATCACCTGCACGCTATGCTGGGCATTGGCTGGGCGACGCTCCTGCGGCGTGGGGATCTCGAAGCGCCCGCTTAGATATCTGCCGGTAATCGAGCGCGGGCAGTGCAGCAGATCCGTTAAGCTGCCGGTCACGATGATCTCGCCACCGTGGGCCCCCGCCCCGGGGCCGATGTCCACGAGATGATCGGCCGCCCGGATGACGGCTTCGTCGTGTTCGACCACGATCACGGTGTTGCCCATGGCCGAGAGGTGTTTTAACGAGACGGTCAACCGTTGCGAATCTCGTTGGTGCAGACCGATGGTGGGTTCATCCAACACATAGCAAACGCCGCTCAAACCGCTGCCGATCTGAGTGGCCAGGTGAATACGCTGCGATTCACCGCCCGACAGCGTTCCGCTGGGTCGATCCAGGGTCAGGTATTCGACGCCCACGTCGCACAAAAAGGCCAGCCGGCGGCCCAGCTCACCCAGCAAGGGCTCGGCGATGACCTTGCTTTCGCCGTCCAAGCCAAGCCCCTCAAAAAACGCCCGGGCGCTTTCGATGTTCAAGGCGCAGATCTCGGCGATGTGGCGGCCGGCGATCCGTACGCACAGGGCTTCGGGGCGCAGGCGGCTGCCTCCGCACGCCCGGCAGGGCGATTCGCTCAAGAAAGCGTGCAGCCGTTGTTTGACCGACTCGGACTCGGTCTTTTGCCAGCGGCGGCGCAGGTTGGGAATGACCCCCTCGAAGGTCGCACCGAATTGGGTTTCATCTTCGGAGGTGGTGCCATCCATGAGCACTTTGCGCAGACGTGCGGGGATATTACGAAAGGGAATGTCGGGCCCGACGCCGAAATGTTGGCAGAACTCGCGGACCGTGGCTGCGTAAACCGAAGCCAGGCGCTTGCCGCCATGCCGCCAAGCGGCCACAGCTCCGTCGGCCAGGCTCTTGGCGGGGTCGGGCACGATCAGCTCGGCATCGAATTCAAGTACCGTGCCCAGCCCGGTGCAGTCGGGACAGGCCCCATGGGGCGAATTGAAGCTGAACAATCGCGGAGAAAGGTCCGGCAGGACGACTTCGGGGTGATAGGGGCAGGACAGCACCGCGCTATAGCGGTGATCCTCGAACATGCCGCCCCCCGGCTTGGACTGACACAGCAAGACACTCCCACCACTGAGTCGCAGGGCCAACTCGATGCTCTCCGCCAGGCGAGATCCGATCTGTGATCGCACGGTCAATCGGTCCACCACCACGTCGAGGGTGAAGGTTCCGCCATCGCGCTCGTCGATGTAGTC
>JBHHVM010000382.1:0-3866 GCA_046754265.1 Phycisphaerae bacterium | reverse complement strand
GACATGGAACTGACCGAAGGGGATTGACGCTGGGTCTGCCTCACCGGCTGCAAACCGGTGCCACCTGTTTCATGGGAACGCCTCAGCCTTTTGCCTCACCCGAAGGCTTGGCGGGCGGCGTCGGCATCCGGGGCGCTTTTTCCAGTTCGGTGATCATTTTGCCGCGGCGCCAGATTCGTACGGTGCCGGTGGATTCTGAGACGCTGATGGCGATACTCTTGGTGCTGGCGGTGATGGCCGCGGCCGCGGCGTGTCGGGCGCCCAGCCCCAGGGGCAACTCTTCTCCTGCCACATTGGCCCGCAACGTCGTCCCGGCTGAGGCGATGACGCCGGTGCCTTTGATGATGAACGCGCCGTCGATGGCGGCGAACTCCTTGACCGTCTCCTTCATGGCGTCGTCCAAAATATTCTTCTGCTTCTCGGTATAACCGTGGAACGGGTTGATGATGTTCTGCTGGCAGTATTTTTGGACTTCTCGATAGTCGCCCACCACAAACAGCGCCCCCACCGGCTTGCCCTCCCGGCCTTCGTGGGCCAGTTCAAGGGCCAGGGTCAGCACCCGTTGAAAGGCGACTCGGCGAATGTGCTCGGTCAGCCTGGGTTGATCCACCGTCTGGAACAGCTCATACTCAGCCCCCACCTTCATAATCACCAGGGTGTCCAAGCCGTGCCCCACGACGCCGCTGACGAACACGAACACGTCACCGCCGCGGAGCAATTGCTGGCTAAAAGCGATAATGGTAGCCATCTTGATCTGCCCCATCCTCGTCAGGTTGAACCCCGGCACGGTGACCACCTCGGCATTGACCGCCTTGGCCAACTTGGCGTCCTTCTCGTCGCGGGCGATGAACACCACGCGGGTCTTGCCCTTGACCGAGGCCACGAACTTTTCGACGTCCTCAACCGCATCGATATAGACCATCATCACCTGGGCGCCGACGCGCTTGGCCACACCCACAGCCGCTTCGATCATGGGCAGGGTAAAATCTGATTCACTGGCGGACATGCGGGACTCCTATCGGCGGTTTCGTCAATTGAGCGCCACCGGCGCCGCGACTATACTCGCGCCCATGAAAGCCAACAAGCTGACCGCATGGATCCTGACCCTGGTTTGCGCCGCAGCGGCCCGGGTTACCTTGGCCGATGCCGAACCGGTCGCACCGAAGATCGAGCCGTTGGACCAGGCCTTCCTGACCCGTGTCGTGCGCCGGACGCTCGAGCAGCACGTCGAAGCCGGCACGGTGTACCAGCCGACTTACGTGCCGCGTGCGCTGGCGGGCATGCAGTGTCAAATAGTCGTCACCCTGCGACAATTCGGCTACATCCGTGGTGTGGGCAGCAGTATTCGTATGGCAGCCGTCACCGCGGCGCGGGATGCCGCCCTGGCTGCCCTGGACGATGCCGCCTCGGTCGGGCCGGTGACACGCGAATGGCTCGGTAGGATTCACATCGAAACCGAAGCCATAGGCCAACCGGTACCGCTGGCGTTTGCCGGGCGATGGGACGACCCCGCCGCCTTTCACGGACTGGTGGAACCGGGAATCGACGGCCTGGCGCTGAAACTCGGCAACGTCAGCAAACGCTTTCTCCCCTCGCACATCATCAGCCAGGGCATCGAAGTCTACGAGGCAGCCCAAGCCCTGGCCCAACAACTGGCACCGTCTATCGAACAACTCGAGGGGGCTGAGCTGTTCCGCTTTCGCTCCACCCATTGGCATGAATTGACCCCCGGCGGCCAAGTCGTTCAACTTCACCGCGGCCTGATTCTCATCGAACCGGATGAAGTCACCGACGAGAACCTGGCCCGCACGATTGGCCACATCGCCGATTACATGGTCTATCGACAACTTCCCACCGGTTGGTTTTCCTATCAATACAAACCTTCTAACGACACCTACCTCGAGGACGACAACCTGGTGCGGCAGGCGGGCGTCGCCTGGGGCCTGGCGGTCCATGGGCGCGACTACGACAAGACGGCCACCCTGGGTGCCTCGGAAAAGGCCCTGGAGCGTCTGGCCTCCCGCATCGTGGACCTGCCCGGAGTGCCCGATGCCGCCTTCGTCGCCGGCCGAAAGAAGCGACACAAGCTGGGCATCACCGCCCTGACCGTCTTGGCCATGTTTGACCACCCTAACGCGGAAAAGTTTGCCGACAAACGCCGGCGACTGATCAACGGCATCTATTGGCTACAGCGCCCATCCGGCAAGTTCGTCACCGCGTTTCCGCCCACCCGCAAGCTAAGCGACCAATACTACTTCCCCGGTGAAGCCCTGCTGGCCCTGGCCCGCGACTACGAGCATCAGCCCAATCAGCGGGCCGTCGACGCTTTCGGCACCGCTTACGGGTTCTACACGAAGTTCTTCCGCGACAACCCCATGCCGCCCTTCGTGCCCTGGCAGGCCCAGGCTTTTGCGCGCATGGCACTGCCCACCAAGAAGCGTGCCTACGCCGACTACGTGTTCGAGATGACCGATTGGCTGCTCTCCAAACAATACACCCCCGAGAATTGCCCCTGGCCCGAGCTGTACGGGGGCGTGGCTGCCTACGTCAACGCCCCACCGGGAGTGGCCACCGCAGCCTATTTGGAAGGCATCTCCGACGCCTTGCTCCTGGCCCGTAAGTGGGGTGATCGGGAAAGGGCTGCCCGATACGAGCGTGCCGTTCGCCTGGCGGCCCGTTTCGTGATGCAGCTCCAGTTTCGTCCGGAAGAGGCCTATTACGTCCGCAGCAAGCCTGACACCGTATGGGGCACCCGCACCACCCTGACGCGGAACCACTTGCGCATCGATCATTCCCAACACGCCCTTATGGCCCTGATGAAATCTCGCCGGCTGCTATTCGGTCCACCAAGTTAGGGACACACTATGGCACAATCGTCGGACCGATCGGCGCCCAAGGGGTCCGGGCCGCAGCTCGTGTTGGTTGCAGCCATCGGTGCTTTTGTTGGGGTCGGTCTACTGGTGCTCAAGAATCCCGTGGTCCCAGCCCTGCTGCTGACCGACGGAATCGTGGCCGGGCTGGTGCTATGTGCAGCCGGGCTGGGCGGCATGGCAGTGCTTCCGGTTTTTGGCCTGGGGCCTCTGCCCCGCTATCAGCAACTGCTCTTCGGCGCCGGTCTGGGGTTGGGCGTGTTGTCGGCGCTGGTGCTCACGCTCGGGCTGGCGGGCGTGCTGAATCGGGCCGTCTGGATCGCCTTGCTGGCGCTTTTGGCCGTGGCTGGACTGATGCGTTGGCGCCCTGGCCGATCTCATGACGGCACTCCGCCCGAAACGCCTGGGCCATGGCGCTGGCTATGGTTGGTGGTGGCGCCATTTCTGGTCTTGGCGATTCTCTCGGCCTGCGTACCGCCCGGCTACTTGTGGGCCGAGGAGGGCCAGGGCTACGACGTCCTCGAATACCACCTGCAAATGCCGGCCGAGTACCTTCAAGCGGGCAGAATCGCCTACGCCCCGCACAACGTCTACGCCAACTTCCCGGCCAATGTGGAAATGCTCTACTTGCTGACCATGATTCTCTTCGGCGGCGCCATCGAAGCGGTCATCGCTGCCAAGCTGTTGAACGCCGGGCTGGGCATCTTGGCTGTGGCTGCCGCTTGGATGATCGGGCGACAACGCGGACCGATCGCCGGCGTCGTGTCGGCCGTCCTGGCTGCCTCGACTGGGTGGCTGACCTATTTGAGCGGCGTGGCCTACGTCGAAAACGGGATGCTGCTGTTCGGCTTGTTGGCAGCCGCCGCGGTCAACCAGGCCGTAACCGACCCGGCGCGCCGTAACCGCTGGAGCGCCTTGGCCGGTGCCCTGGCGGGGTTTTCCGTGGGTTGCAAGTATCCCGCCCTGGCCCTGATCGCCGTCCCCCTGGCACTGGGC
>JBHHVM010000381.1:0-3877 GCA_046754265.1 Phycisphaerae bacterium | reverse complement strand
GTCAGTCATCCAGGTCGCCCGTTTCGATATCGAGCGGGGTGTGTAGGTGGTCCGTAGAGGTCGGGTCGCGGATTATTCTCCAGAGGCAGTAACCACAAAGCCCCAAAACCAGCGAAATACACCCCAGCATCATCACCCAGCCGGCGGCGGTGAGTCCGGGAACTTTTTGGACGGTTTGCAGGAGAATCACGTCGAAGCCTCCACGGAGCAGTCGGACGTCGGGGGCAACATTCGGCCTATGCGGTAGCGACAAGCTACGTCACTGAGTACGAAGACCAGCACGTAGAACAAGAGCACGGCGACGAAGACGAAGCGGGCCACGTTGGCGGTGTCCTCGGCGCCCTCTTGGGCTGTTGCGGCTGCGGGTTGGACCTCCTGCAACCAGGCCGGCAGGGTGGTCAGGTCGGCGGGTACGCCCTCGGCAACCCCCAGGATTTCACTGACCCGGGCTTCGACGGCTTCGGCGGCTAGGCCCTGGTATTCAGGGCGACCGCCAATGGCGCCGGCGTAGACGCTGCGTGCGGCGGCTGCTCCTTGAAGGGTGGGGCTCATCTTTCGCAGGCGATCCGGGCCGTTGTAGGCACACCACAAAGCCAACACCAGGATGAGGAATCCCGGCGTCACGTAGCGGATGATAAAGGGCATGAAGGATGGGATTCTGATTTGGGCTCCGCGGTTGGCTTCGGCGACGCCTTGCTTGGCACCGATGATCCAGCCGAAAATAAGCACTTGGCCCAGGGCAGCCAGGATCATCATGAATTCGCACCAGAAGTCGGTAAAGTCCAGGGCGGTGACGCCGGCGCTGAAGAACATGATGAGGGACGCGCCGGTCAGGGTGACCATACCCAGGATAATGACGCTCATGCGGCGTCTGAAACCGAAGCCGTCCTCCAGGAAGGCGATGGCGGGCTGCAACATGCTGATGGAGGAGGTGACCGCGGCGAAAAAGAGCAGGCCGAACCACATTCCGCCAAAGAACGATCCTCCGGGCATGTAGTGCATGATGGCCGGCACGGTGAAGAAGCCCAGGGCAAAGGTGCTGTCGGGCGTGTTGCCGGGGCCTAGAAAGAGGAAAGCTGTGGGCACGATGATCATGCCTCCGAGCACCACCTCGCACAACTCATTGGTCCCCGACGCGCTGAGCGACGAAAGGACCACGTCGTCGTCCTTGCGCAGGTAGCTGGAATAGCAAAGAATCAGCCCGAAGCCGACGCTCAGGCTGAAAAAGATCTGCCCGGCTGCCCGCAACCACACTTCAGGGTTGAGCAGTTTTTGCCAATCGGGGTTCCACATGAAGCCCAGGCCGCTGCCGATGTCGCGACCTTCGACCACCTGATCCAGGGTGAGCACCCGGACCAAAATGATGACGGCACAGATGATGAGGGCGGGCATGGCCACGGTGCAGAACGTCTCGATGCCCCGCGAAACCCCGCGATAGATGATGAAGAAGTTGACGGCAAAACAGGCCAAGACGTACCAGAGCATGGAGGTGCGGTACATGGCCCCGTTGGAGCCGATGCCGAAGGTGTTGACCGCGAAGTTGGTGGCAGCTCCGACCACGCCGGTTTCTGGATCGGCGTTGGCGAACAGGTCGGCGAATCCGCCGCTGAAAAACTCGACCGAGTAGCGCAGGCAAAGCGCTTCGAGAAGCACGTAGTACATGTAGACGGTCATGGGGATGACCAGCGTCAGGGCACCGATGCCCTTGGCTGGTGCCCTGCGCCATAGGGCGTACATGATACCGGGCCCGTTGTTCTGGCCCTTGCTGCCGCCCAAGCGCCCGATGGTCCATTCGCACCAGGCGATGGGAATGCCCAGCAGCAGGAAGCTGATGAAGTAGGGAATCATGAAGGCCCCGCCGCCGTTGTTGACGGCGGTGCCCGGGAAGCGCAGGAAATTGCCCAAGCCCACGGCGCTGCCGGCCACTGCCAGGATGACGCCCATCTTCGAGCCCCATTTTTCCTTCTGCGGAAGCAGGTCGGGGGTTTGGTGGACGTTGCTCATGGATTCGCTCGTATCCTTCGGGTCGAAAGGGTGTAACCTCTATCAACGGGGCCCGCACAGCCATTCCGCGCCGAACCGCTGCAAACGCCCGTCACACAGAAACTCACAGCCCACTGCCGGCGCGCCTTGATGGCGGCATGATCCTACCCCAGAGCCCCCGCGGGTGACAACCGTTGCCCCGATCCGCACGGGCCGGTATGCTCCCGGGCGAAATGGGCACCCTGGCAGTTTTCAATTTCGACGCGTTCTCGGCCGGCTTTGTAAATTGGGTCTGGGCCAGCCCCCTGTTTTTCCTCTTGCTCGGCTGCGGGCTGATCTTCTCGGTGGTCAGCAAGTTTGTGCAGTGGCGGGTTTTGTCCCACGGGTATTCCTGCATCCGCGGCGACTACGACCGGCCCGAAGACACCGGGCATATCAATCACTTTCAAGCCCTGTGCGCGGCGCTTTCGGCCACGGTCGGTCTGGGCAACATTGCCGGGGTCGCGGTGGCCATTTCGATAGGGGGTCCCGGGGCCGTTTTCTGGATGTGGGTGGTGGGGCTATTCGGCATGGCTCTGAAGTTCATGGAGTGTTCGCTGGCCGTCATGTACCGCGATGTTCGGGACGTGCCCGATCCCAGCGCCCCCGCCCTGATGGAAATGGATGCCGAAGATCGCACCCTGGAATACGCGGGAGAAGCCCCTCCGCAACCCGGGGCGGTGCCTCGGGCCCGGGGCGAGGTCCGGGGCGGTCCCATGTGGTACATCCAAAAGGCCCTGGTCGAGCCGCTGCGCCGGCGCGGGAACGCCGCCTGGGTGCCGTTCAAGGTTCTGGCGGTCATGTTCGCCCTCGCCACCGTGCTCAACTCCTTTGGTGGCGGCAACATGTTTCAGGGCTGGAACGTGTCGAACACGCTGCGGTCCTATTTCCAGGTGCCCGTCTACCTCTCGGCGGCGATCGTCTCGGCCCTGGTGGCCATGGTCATCATCGGGGGGATCAAACGCATCGGGCAAGTGGCCTCGAAGTTGGTGCCGTTCATGTGCGTGGTTTACGTCCTGGGCGCTCTGTACGTGATCGCGCTCAACATCTCGGACGTGCCTCGATACCTGGCCCAGATTTTCACCGATGCGTTCACACCCGCCGCCGAGGCTGGCGGGTTCGCCGGGGCTTCGATCTGGATTGCGTTTCAACAGGGCCTGCGCCGGGCCTGTTTTTCCAACGAAGCCGGCGAAGGATCAGCGGCCATGGCCCACGCAGCGGCCAAGACCGACGAGCCTATTCGCGAGGGCGTGGTGGCTGGGATCGGCCCGTTTATCGACACCATCATCATTTGCACCATGAGCGCCATGGTGTTGCTGATGACCGGGGCGTGGAACCGGCCAGCCCTGGGCACAGTCACCGCGATCGACGGGAATATCGTAAGCGTAGCCTGCTCGACCGACCTGCCCGAAGGGTTTCACCGGACCTACTTCGAGGCAGTGACGGCTGGCAAGGGGCGGGAACTAGCCATTCATCTCGCCCATGAAAAAGGTAAAGACCCCGACGTGCTGGTGGCTCCTATCGGCGTCATCGATGGAGACATACAAGGGGGTTGGCGATCTTTGTCTGCGTTTACGTTTAGCTTGCAGGATGAAGAAAAGGTGGAGGGCGACCGCACCCGTCTGGCGGTGGGCCAACCCGTGCATGTGAACCTCGACGGGGCCCAACTGACCGCGTTCGCCTTCGACTCCACCATCTTCGGCTTTGGAAAATATATGGTCACCCTGGGCGTCTGCCTGTTCGCCTTCAGCACCATGATCAGTTGGAGCTATTACGGCGAGAAGGGCGCGGAGTACCTGCTGGGCCCCCAAGCCATCCTGCCCTACAAGTTCATGTTCGTCGTCGTGGTGTTTGC
>JBHHVM010000380.1:0-3878 GCA_046754265.1 Phycisphaerae bacterium | reverse complement strand
AATCGGGCGTGCTCGGCGGGGTCAAACCCGTTCAGACAGTCGGCCGGGATGTGGGCACCCATCCAATATCCGTCCCGGTGGATCACGGACTTCACCTTGATCCGCCCCGGCTTGACGGTGGGAGCGTCGTCCCGGGCCCGTTGGATTTTGTGCGAAGCAGCAACCGGTCGATCCTTCTTGGGCCCAGCCCCGGTCGGCAGCAGATAGAACTGGTGACAGTAGCGCGTCGCCCGTTTGATCGTTCGCGTATCCCGGGAATCGATGCACAACCTCAAATGGTCCGACTTCCAGAACCGGTCGGGGTCGCAAACCAGGGCTCGCCGCTTGCCGGTCACCGACGCCGACACAAACAGCCCATCCTCGCTCCAAGCCATGGACACCGAGCCGAAGGGTTGCACACCGTCCAGCAGACACAGGGCGGGCAACACGTGACCATCGCCCCACCGCTTGGGGTTACCGAACGCCGAGGTCGGACTCGACCACGGCCGCAGGGGTAGCTCAAAATCCACCAGGAATCGATTGGGCACCAATCCGCTCATATCGCCTCCGCCGCCGGTTCCCGCAATCCTGATTCAACGCACAGGCGCAGGGCGTTTCCAAATTGCCCCGCATCCACGTCGGCTGTGGTCCGCACCCAGGAAAGAATCACATCGTGTTCATCTCGCTCGTCCAGCTCCGGCGCCAGGCCCAACTTGTCGTACATGGTCGGCGTCAAGGTCCGTTTGGGCAGCCGCAAATCGAACCGCAATCCCTGGGCATGGTTGGTGGCCAATCGCATCAACCGCCCCTTGAGCCCCGGCACGTGAACCATGACCGCCGTCTTGTTGTCCCATTTGATCGACGCTTCGGGCAACGTCTTGTTAATCAAGCCCAGCAACTCCAGCAGCACGGCCGGTCGCCATCGCTTGGGTTTGTTGGCGGCGATCGACTGCTGGGACAAGTGCCAGGTCCTGCCATCCGCTTTCCAAGGCTCACCGCGGTCCGGCTTGGCCGCCGTCGTTTCCACCATCTCAAAGTAGGCCTTGGCCGCCCGTTTGATGAATCGCGTCAAGGCCGCCTTGCGAACGTCCTTCATGTCGTGAAGGAATAGCCGCACGTCGTCATAGCCGGCGCCGCGCCGCACCGACAGCCGCGACCACTGACCGTAGGCCGGGATGTCGGGCCGCTCGTCCAACGTGCTGATACCCAACTCGCGTTGCAACTTGGCCTCGTCGAACACGCCGGGGGCTGTGCGAATGCTCACGTCCAAGACCCACGTGCCCCGCGTCCGGGCGTGACAGAACCACTGCGTTTTGCTGCCGGCGGCCTTGACCTCGATGCGCGAGCGGTGGGACCATTCGGCCGGTGCGAAATCGCCCGCCGATTCAATCGTCTCAATCAGCCATTCCAGGACATCGGCGTGCCATCGGGCCTTCCTGCCTTTTTGATCGAGGTGCTCGACCAGATGCCAATACCGGCCGTTCACCTGCCAGGGCATCCGCGTCGTGTCCCCCATGTCCACGGGCCCTTGCAGCGCCGCCTCCAACACCCGTTGCCGCCCCACCTCAAACACCGCCCGCGTTTCGACCGGACCGGCCGCCAGCACCGGCGTCAGCGCCCGCCCGGTATACGATCGCCGACAAGCTGCCACGTGTTCCGGCGTGCCCTCCACGACCACGTCACCGCCTTCCGCGCCCGCCTCGGGCCCCAGGTCGATGACCCAATCCGCCGTCTTGATGACGTCCAAGTTGTGTTCGATGCACACCACCGTGTTGCCCAGGTCCACCAACCGGTGCAGCACGGCCAGCAGCTTTTTCAAGTCGTCAAAATGCAAGCCGGTGGTCGGTTCATCCAGAATGTACAGGGTCTTGCCCGTCGAAGGCCTGCCCAACTCAGCCGCCAGCTTGACCCTTTGGGCTTCTCCCCCCGACAACGTCGGCGCGGGCTGTCCCAACAGCACGTAACCCAGCCCCACGTCGTCCAACGTCCCCAACAGCCGGGCCAGTTTGGGCACGTTGGCAAAATGCTCCAGCGCCTCAGCCACGCGCATCTCCAACACGTCCGCGACGCTCTTGCCCTTGTAGAGGACTTCCAGCGTCTCAGGCAGATAGCGCCGGCCCTTGCAACTCTCACAGGTCACCCACACGTCGGGCAGGAAATGCATCTCGATGCAGCGCTGCCCCATGCCTTGGCACTCCTCGCACCGCCCCCCCGTACGGTTAAAACTGAACCGGTTCGGCGAATAGCCCCGCACCTTGGCATCGGGCAATTGAGCGAACAGTTCGCGCACCCCATCGAAAACACCGGTATAGGTGGCTGGGTTGCTCGAGGGGCTGTTGCCCAACGGCGACTGATCCACGTTGATGACCTTGTCGATCCATTCGTAACCCACGATAGCTTCGTGTCCCCCGGGGACCAGCCGGGCCCGGTGCAGGCGGGCGGCCAGGGCGTGGTGCAGGACCTCGTTGACCAGCGAACTCTTGCCGCTACCCGACACCCCGGTCACGCAGGTAAACCGCCCCAGCGGAAAGGCTGCGTCGATCTCCCGCAGGTTGTGGTGGCACGCTCCGCGCACTTCGAGCCAACCGTCGGGCGTCTTACCGGGTTCGATCACCCGGCGGTTGCTCGGCACGCCAATCGCAGCCTTGCCGGCCAAGTATTTGCCGGTCAGCGATGCCCGCTTCCGCCGCAGGCCCTTCGGCGATGCTTCCGCGACGATTCGGCCCCCATCGCTGCCCGCCCCCGGTCCGAAATCCAGAACGTGATCGGCGTTGTCGATCACCTCCCGATCGTGCTCCACCATCAGGATGGTGTTGCCCAGGTCTCGAAGCTTGTTCAGCGCCCCGATCAGCCGCCCGTTGTCCCGCGGGTGCAGGCCGATGGTCGGCTCGTCCAGCACGTACAGCACGCCGGTCAATCCACTGCCAATCTGTGACGCCAGGCGGATGCGCTGAGATTCGCCGCCGGACAACGTGGCTGCCCCGCGTTGCAAGGTCAGGTAATCCAACCCCACGTCCACCAGAAACCGCAGCCGGGAGGTCAGTTCCGGAATCAGTTCTCCGGCGATCCGCTTGGCCCGCCGATCCAACTTCAGCCCATCGAACCAGCCCAGCAGTTCAGCCAGCGGCATCCGGCAGATTTCGTGCAGGGTCTTGTCGAATAGTCGGGCCGACCGCGATACGGGCTGCAATCGACTGCCGCCACACGCTTCACAGGGCACCTCGGTGACCAATTCCTCCAAACGCTTGCGGTACTGCCAACTCGAACGCGTCGCCCTATCGATGGCCGGGAAATAGCCGCGCCATTTGAACCGCAGTCCCGCCCATTGACCCTTTCCCCCGCCGGGTGAATCGGGCAGGTCGATCCACGCATCGCCGCATCCCTGCAACACGGTCAACTGCTGGGTTTCACTCAATCGGCTCCAGGGCGTATGCGGGTCGAAACCGATGTGGTCAGCCAACGCCCGGATCATCGATGCCAAGCGCCCGTCACTGGCATCGATGACTTCCTCGGACCACCCCGCCAATGCCCCCGCCAACAGGGATCGGGTCGGGTGTACCGCAATGGCTGCCGGTGACGCCCCGCGCTGCGTGCCCAACCCTTCGCACGACGGGCACCAGCCCATTCGGGCGTTGAATGAAAAATGATGCGGTGTCAGTTCTTCGTACCCCGTCCCGCAGCGTTCGCACGAAAACATCTGCGAGAATCGAAGCTCCCGAGACTCGTCGTCCACCACCTGAACCGTCATCGTTCCTTGCCCGGTGGCCAGGGCTTGCTCGACGCTATCGGTCAGTCGCGAAACCTGTCGCCGGCGAACGATGACCCGGTCCACCACCAGCTCGACCCGGTGTCGGCGGCGCGAACTTAAAGCCGGCACCGCGTCCAACTCGTGGACCTGC
>JBHHVM010000379.1:0-3888 GCA_046754265.1 Phycisphaerae bacterium | reverse complement strand
GCGGGGTGGCACGGTCTGGCGCAGCCAGGCCGTGGGTTCTCGCCATCGCCACGGCCTACCGGCTGCGCCGGTAGACCGTGCCACCCCCCAAAGACGGCGTGCGACGGAGCACTAGCTGTGGCCATCGATCGGTCCCCGGGAACACAAGTCCCGACGGTGGCCACTGGCCTAACGGGGCGTTTCCGAGTTTATAATATAGCACGTTGGACGAATCTGCGGCGAGCCGGTGGATTTGGGGCTATGACCAATCGGCGAATCGGACATCGTGTTGGGTTGAGGATTGCGGTCGGGGTTGCGCTGATTTGGGCTGGGCCCGGTCGGGCGCAGGTGCTGGATCGCCCCCCCACCGTCAAGGACCTGCGGGACCTGCAGGAGGCGTTTGTCCGCTTGGCCAAGCGGGTCAAGCCCACGGTGGTCGCGGTGCGGACCTACGCCACGGTTCCCCTGGGACCAAGGGACCCTAACAGCCAAGTGCAGCGCCGCGAAGTGCCTCGCAGCCACGGCAGCGGTGCCATTCTTAGCCACGACGGGTTTATCCTGACGAACACGCACGTCATCGAAGGGGCCCAGGCCATCGGCGTGGTGTTGCACGACGGTCGGGAGTTCGAGGCCAAACTGGTGCAAGCGGACCAGCGGAGCGACCTGGCGGTGTTGAAAATCGACACGGCGGGGCTTCGATCGGTCAAGTTCGGTGACCTTGAGGACGTGCGCCAAGGGCAGTGGTGTTTTGCGATGGGGAACCCGTTCGGGCTAGCCAACGCCACCGGCCAGTTGTCGGTGACCTATGGCATCGTGGCGGCGCTGGGCCAGGATCTGTCCAACGAGCTGAACGCGGGAATCGATGACGATTGGGCCGTGCGCTACTACGGCAACTTGATTCAAACGTCGGCGGCCATCAATCCGGGCAACAGCGGCGGGCCGTTGTTTGACATCGATGGACGGATGATCGGCGTGGTCACAGCCATTGCTTCCAGTTCCGGCGTGACCGAGGGATTGGGCTTTGCCATTCCGATGAGCGAGTTGAACCGGCGGATCATCGAGACGCTACGGAAGGGAGAGGCGTTTTCGTATGGATACTTGGGCGTGCAGTTTAATCAATCGCCACGGGGCACGCCGACGCGGCGCCGGGGCGTGCGGATCACGGGATTGGCCCCACCCAACGGGCCGGCCGGGCGAGCGGGCCTGCGTGCGGCCGACGTAATCGTTGAGTTTAGCGGGGTGCCGGTGCGTGACGCGGACCATTTTCAGCGATTGATCGGCGGCACGCCGGCGGGAACGACGGCGGTGGTCAAGTATTTGCGTGACGGGCAGGAGCGGTCAGCCCGGATCACGTTGGACGCCCGGCCCGTGAATCAGGTGGCGATGGGAGAGGATGCCCGGCTGGCTGAGGTGCGGACCATCGTCTGGCGGGGGGCGACATTGCAGGAGCCGCCGCCGAGCCTGTTGCGGGCGGCGGGATTGACCGACGAGGAGAGCGGATTGGCTGTGGTCAGCGTCGAGCCCAACAGCGATGCGGACCGGGGCGGGTTGGAGGCTCCGCAGATGATCCTCTTTTTTGACGACCACCGGGTGCGGAGCGTGGAGGACTTTATCGAGGCGGATCAGCGGGCCTCGGACCGGGTGCGGCTCAAGGTTCACGGGCATAGTGGGATCAAGACGGTTCGCATGCCCAGGTTGAATCGTTCGCAGTAGGTCGGCGAGGGGGTCAGCAGTTTCTTACCTTTCTGTCGATTTCGTACGTTATATCTGGGCCGCTGCCATCCCATTGCTGGCCCTCCGTACTACAAACGGTCGATTTCTTTGCACCTCGCGAAGATTCTTCCAGGCTGGTATCCACGGCCGGGTGGCACGGTCTGGCGCAGCCAGGCCGTGGCTAGGGCAACTTCCACGGCCAAGCTGCGCTTGACCGTGCCACCCACCGCGCCTTCGTGCTTAGGCGGCATCGGTTGCGGCCAAGGACTGCGCCGTGCTCTCATTTGTGCGATGTCTGGCGCTCGTTGGGCTTGACGATTAGCGTGCCGTCGCCAATCATCGGGGGCTTGTTTGATTTCGATACAGGGATCTAGGATGACCTCCAGCCAGATTCGGCAGCAGTTTTTGGATTTCTTTGCGGGCAAGGGGCACGAGATCGTGCCGTCGTCGCCGGTGGTTCCGCTGGACGACCCGACGTTGATGTTCACCAACGCGGGGATGAACCAGTTTAAGGACGTGTTCCTGGGGACCGGGTCGCGGGGCTATGTGCGGGCGGCTGATACGCAAAAGTGCATCCGGGCTGGGGGCAAACACAACGATCTGGATGACGTGGGGCAGGACACCTATCACCACACGTTTTTCGAGATGCTGGGCAACTGGTCGTTCGGGGATTATTTCAAGGCTGAAGCCATCGAGTGGGCTTGGGAGTTGCTGACGCAAGTGTGGGGCATCGAGAAGGACCGGCTCTACGCGACGTATTTCGAGGGGGACGAGGCGGAGGGGTTGGAGCCCGACGACGACGCAGCCCGGTTGTGGCGGAAAGTGACGGACATTGACCCTACGCACGTCGTCCCGGGCAACAAGAAGGACAATTTTTGGGAGATGGGCGACACCGGGCCCTGTGGGCCTTGCAGTGAGATTCATATCGACTTGACGCCGGACAAGTCGGCGGGGCATCTGGTCAACGCGGGGGATGCCCGGGTGATCGAGTTGTGGAACCTGGTGTTTATTCAGTTCAATCGAGGGCCCGACAAGAAGCTGACCCCCCTACCAGCCCAGCACGTCGATACGGGGATGGGGTTTGAGAGGGTTTGTGCCGTGCTGGTGGGAATGGAGCAGAACCGGCTAGGCCAAGTCAGTAACTACGACACCGACGTGTTCACGCCCATCTTCGCGGCGATCCAAAAGCGTACCGGGGCCCCGGATTACGCGGGAACGCTGCCGGGAAAACAAGGGACCGAGGGACCAAGGGATCAAGGGACCAAGGATTCGAGTGTGGCACCGGTTTCCAATGTGGCACCGGTTTCCAATGTGGCACCGGTTTCCAACCGGTGTAAGGAACCCGACCAGAAAAAAGGCCACCGGTTGGAAACCGGTGCCACACAACAGCAAAATGCCTCACAGCAGCAACCTATGATCGACGTCTCCTACCGGGTCATCGCCGATCACGTCCGATGTTTGACGTTCGCGCTGACCGACGGAGCCATCCCCAGCAACGAGGGCCGAGGGTATGTCCTGCGGCGGATCCTCCGTCGGGCGGTGCGCTATGGGCGACAGTACCTGAACATGCACGAGCCGTTTCTGTGCGACCTTGTTGAGCCGTTGGTGGAACACATGGTTTGGGCGTTCCCCGAACTGCGCTCAGCCCACAACGGTGCCAACATTCGGCACGTCACCGAGATTCTGCGAGACGAGGAAGAATCGTTCGGCCGCACGCTTGATCGGGGGATCAAGCTATTCAACGAAGCGGCTGACTATGCCGCCAAGCATCACCATGGCCGAATAAGCGGCGAAGACGCCTTCAAGCTGCATGATACCTACGGTTTTCCCATAGACCTGACCGAGTTAATGGCCATAGAGCGGGGGATGACGGTCAATATTGGCGAGTATGAGCGGTTGATGAATGTGGCCCGAGAGCGAGCACGCACCGGTGCCATGGTTCAAACCGACGACCTGCTGGACTCGTTTTCAACTGACCATCTGGACGAGTTGGTGCGACTCGATGTCGTTGATACTGATGATTCGGCCAAATATCTAACGCCTACGTGCTGCGAAGCGACTATCAAGGGCATAGTCGAGTCGGGCGAGAAGTTGATTATCATCCTGGATCGCACATGCTTTTATGTAGAACAAGGGGGTCAAGTAGGAGACACAGGGGTTATCAGCACTGAGACGGGGGAAGCTCAAATCCGGTTT
>JBHHVM010000378.1:0-3909 GCA_046754265.1 Phycisphaerae bacterium | reverse complement strand
TCTGAAATGACATCTCAAGGACGTTATAACCGCGAGAAAAGTGTTTGGGTGCGGGCATGAATGCCAGGATGAGAATCGCCGCCGCAGGGAGGCAGGAAACAGCTAGAACCGTGATGATGATCTTGCGGATCATGGCCTGGTGCGGGGGTACGGCATCATCCTGGTGGCCCCATGCCACCAGTTCGGGACATTATACCCGTCTGGGGGCGTGGGGTTTTAACTATTCCGTGTCCGGCCAAGGTAGTCGTGCTCTCGGCGGGAGAATACCCATTTACCCTCTTGGAGCTGGCGCCTTCGGTAGCCCAACAGGTGGCAGATTTGGGGAACGTACCAGCGGGCGATGGTCGGATCGATGATGACGCTGTGTGGCAGGGTGGGGTGGGCCTGGACGCCGGGCAGGCGGGGCAACAAGTGGTCTGCCCGAAGGACGCGCAGGAGGGTGGAAATCCTCAGCCAGAACGGGTGGATGGCCCGGGCCAGGAAGAAGCCGTCGTCGCCCTGGCCCTGGTAGAGAGGCATGACCAGCAGGCCTTTCTCGTCGGCCCGGACTTGGCCTTGGGCGTCGGTGGCCAGCGCTTGTCCGGGCTCAACCGGTTCGAAGTTGGCAAAGCCCGGTTGCATCTGAAAGCCTTGGCCGGGGGTCAGGCCGTGGCGGTGTCGGATTTCGACGACGCGGGGCTGACCTTTGGCGGCCCGGGCCAGGATGCGCCTGTAGCGTTTCGCGTCGGGCAGGTCGGACTGCCTGACGTTGCCCGCGGCGATCAGGGCTCGAAAGAGGGCGGCTTCGATGACATCGACGGTCACGCGGTCCAGGTGTCGGCCTCCTTCAAAGCCCAGGGTGACGTGGCCCAGGTTGTTGACGTACTCGGGGAGGGCTCCGCCGATTCGTTCCTCCAGCCCCAGGATGAGGGGGACGCCGAAACAACGGGCGAAGGCCCGGTTGCGAAGGGTGTCGCCGATGACGGCGAAAGGCGTGCCGGTGGCTGAGAAGGTGTGCAGGTCGATAAAGAAGATCGGGCCCCGGGCAGCCGCGAAGATATCGGTGATTTTGCCGAGGAGTTCGTGCTGCTCGGCATCTTCGTCTTGCAGGCGGCCGGTCTGGGCCCGGCGCTCCAGCGCAGCCATGCGTTCGGGGGTCCATTGGCGATTGAGGTCGCGGGCGATGAAGCGGACCCCCCGGCCCAAGGCCTGAAGGTTACCGATCAGCCCCACGGCGTCGCCGCGGAAGGCGGGGTTGACGGCTTTGAGCCCGGCAAAGAAGCGCCGCAACGCCAGGGCGCCGGCCGGTTCGTTGCCGTGCTGGGCGGCGACCACCACCAGGCAAGGCCCCGGGGCGGCCCCGCGGTGCCGGGCGACGACACGTTCCGTCACATCAAGACTCGATGGCAAAGAATCGGTTGAGGCGGTCAAGTTGCTTATCCCTCTGAAAGGTGGGTCTCGAACATCTGGCGGGAGATGTCCAAAAAATCTCGTTCGGTGATCAGGCCCACCAGGCGTTTGTCTTTGACCACGGGCAGGCAGGCTACGCGCTGGCGGCGCATGATGTCGATGGCGTCCAAGGTGGAGGTTTCAGGAGCGATGGAGATGGGCTGGGGGTTCATGACGTCGCGGACGGCGACGGGGTGGTCCGTGCCGTGAGCCTGGTCGTGCCCCAGCAGTCGCAGCAGTGAGCGGTAGGACACCAGGCCTACCAGGTGGTGGTGGTCGTCTTCGACGGGGACGTGGCGAATGTGCCGCCAGTCCATGAGGTTGGCCACCAGGTCGATCACGTCGTCTTCGTGGACGGTAAAGAGGTTGGTGGTCATGTATTGCTCGACGCGCATGTAGTGGTGCTTCCAGCCGCCGCCCTCTTCCAGTTGGGCGAGCGGCCAATCGTGGACGGGCTGTTCCTGCTGCTGGCGGGTGTACATGCCCGCGGTCAGGGCGGTGACCCGCTCGCCGGTGACGCCGCGGTCCTTCATGAACGCCATCGAGCCAAGGATCCACTGAGCGCCGGTCTTGCCCGAGCGGCCCCGTTGCTCGATGACGCCGAGATAGCGGGCGATGTCCGCCTCATCGATGCCGGAGCGTGTCAGTCCTTCGCGGGCCAGGGGGGCGAGTTTCTTGCAGATGAGTTCCTGGGCGGGGTAGGTTTTCCCGTCCAGCCAGGTGAATTGGGCGGTCAATCCCTGCCGGGCGGCGGCCAGGAAGTTGGTGGAAGCGGTGTCGAACTCCATGACCTGGGTGATGTCTTCATAGTGAGCGCTGATGCCGCTCATCAAGCCGAACCAGAAGGCGGCGTTGGCCATTTCATCCAGGACGGTGGGTCCGCCGGGCAGCACGCGGTTCTCGATGCGCAGGTGAGGCTTGCCGTCGCAGATGCCGTAACACGGGCGGTTCCAGCGATAGACGGTGCCGTTGTGAAGTTGCAGGGCGTTGAGCCGGGGGACGCCGCCGGCCCGGAGGACCTCGAAGGGGTCTTCCTGAAAATCGATGCCCATCACGGCCCGGAACCGGGCGATGTCTTCGCGGAAGATCTCCAAAACCGAGTGACGGACCCAGTCATCGCCGAAGCTGACCCGGGCGCGACGTTCTTGAAGCTGGGAGCCGGGCGAGCGCGTGTCGATGGCCTGTTGGAAGAGAGCGATGCGCGTCTCGCGCCACAGGCGGCGACCAAACAGGATCGGAGAATTGGCGGCCACGGCCAGCACGGGGGCGGCGATGGCCTGGGCGATGTTATAGAGGCGAGGGAATTCGTCCGGGGCCACCTGGAAATGCACCTGGCAGGAGGTGTTGCACGCTTCGAGCATGACGGTGTCGTGGCGGACGATCAGTTCGTCGGCGCCGGTCAGGTGAAACTCGAAGGCCCCGCTGCGGAGGCGTTTGAGGGCTGCGTTGAGGGCGAAGTACCGCGGCACCGGGGCCATGTTGGCCAGGCCCAGGTCGGACTTTCGCAGGGTGGGCAAGATGCCGGCCAACAGAACCCGGGCGCCCAGACCTTCGGCGACCTGACGGACCTTGGCCAGGTGGTCGTGCAGGGCATGTTCCATGCGGCGGAGGCAGTCCCCGCCGAAAGTGACCGGCGGGAGGTTGAACTCGAGGTTGAACCGGGCCAGCTCGGTGGTGAAAGCCGGGTCGTCGAGGCGTTCGAGCACCTCCATCGCCAGGGGGGCGGGCTTCCAGTATTTGTCGACCAGAAAGAGCTCCTGCTCGGCGCCGATGCGGCGGACACCGGACTCGATGGTGCCGTCGGCAATTATCTTTTCGAGGGCCCGCAGGTCGCTCAGCACCGCCTTCATGAACAGGCGGAGCTTGGCTGGATCGGAGTAGCTTTCGACGCTTTGGGTGCCCATTGGAAGGGTCTCCGCCGCTACTGGCCCATTGGAATCCGCGGGGTCCAGTTTATTGTATCGGTTGGGAGGCGCGGATGCGACAGGTGCGGCGCATGCGACCTGAGCATGCCCAGCCCGGACGGCGGCGCGCTATTGAGTTGGCCCATGTGGACTGATGGCCGTCGGACTAGGGGCAGTCGACCACGATGGGGTCGGCGCATCCCTGGGGATCGACGAGACTGGCCGTGTGTGAACCCGGATCCAGTTGCATTTGCAGGCGGGCTCGCCTGTTGCGGATGGTCACCTCGTGCGGCGTGCCGTCGACGTCGACGGTCACCGATTGGCCGTCGTGGCTGCTATCGTTGAGGGACACGATGGCTATGAAAGTCCCGTTGGGGAAGCAGAAGGCCAAGAATCGGCGGACGTCGGCGCAAACGATGGGGCCTGGCGGTGCGCAGAAATCGGCCAAGGCCCGTTGGAGCCCGCGATGGGTGATGGCCGTTCCGAAGTTGGCGCCGTCGGTGGGCGTGCAGCCGCCGTGGGTATGGATGGCCACGACTTGACCCGTGTCGACCGACACGACGGTCGAACCGCTGTT
>JBHHVM010000377.1:0-3912 GCA_046754265.1 Phycisphaerae bacterium | reverse complement strand
CTGGCATTGGCGGGGTCATATCCCTTAGCTTGTCGGGCGGTCTTGGTGTTCAACTCCAATTGCATGCTTTTGAGTACCAACAGTTCAGCCACACCGGGGATGGGGGAGCGGTCGCCCTCCTGGGCACCGCCGCCTTGGCCGCCACCGCCTTCGGCGTACTCGTCGGGAGGGGGCAACTGGACCGCCTCAGCCAGGGCGACGATCAGCACGCCCAGTTCGTCGACAATCTCTTTCTGGGCGCTCGCCAATGCCTCGTCCAAGCGGCGCTCTTCCAGCGATTGGCGGGATTGGCTGACCAATTCCAAGACGCGGTCGATCACCCAGCGGTACACGGCGGCGTCGCCCATTTGCTCGCGAACCGTTTCCACTTCGGGTCGCACCGACTGTTGGGCCTGGGCCAGGCGGGCCATCTTTCGATACTCGCGCCGGGTGGCCCGATCCAGCCGGGCCACGGTTTCAGTCAGATCGGCGGTGCGTTGGTTGATATCTTCCTGACGATCGCGGACCTGTTGCAACTGGTCTCGCAAGGCGGCCAAGGATCGTTTGTAGGCCTCGTCGCGCACCTTCTCGGCCAATCGTTCCAGTTCGGCCAGTGCGTCGGTCAACTGGTCCACAGCCTGGCGTTGTTGCACTTCGGCTGTAGGGCTTTGGCTTTGTTCAAGGGCGGCTCGGGCCTTTTCCATCATGCCGGCCGTCACGTGAACCTTGCGGACCGGGCCGGTCGCCTGCTGGGTCGCCTCGAGGTCGTCGGCAACTCGAAGGGTGTTTCCCTGCAGAATCTTCTGCCGGCTGGCCTGTTGGGTGAACACTTCTGATCCGGCTTCAACCTGGCGAGCTTCGATGTTGGCGGCCAGCAATTCGGTTTGTTGCTCCAAAAGTCGGGCGACGGCCTGTTGGGCCTGTTCCATTTTCTTGGTGAGCTCAGCCAATTCACGCCGGCGTCGCTCACTGAGGCCTCGCAGCACGTCGGCCAATCCGCTTTCGGCGGCCCGTTGATCCATGGTCGCAGCCGCCAGGCGGTTTTGGGCCATGGCCTGTTCGGCGTCTTGCATGCGGCGCTCGACGTCAGCAGCCACCGCCGCTCTAAGGGCCTCCTCCAGTGCGGCGGCGCCGGCAGGGTCTTTGCGAGTCAACTGATCGCCGAGTTTCTCAAACCGCTCCAACATGGCGGCGGTTTCTTTGGCCAATTGCTGCTGTTTGCGCTGCGCCTGGCGCAGCTTGGCCTGGTCCTTTTCGGACAAGGCGTCGGCCCGCTGGCCCACGGTGCGCCGGCCCAGGTCCGCGGTCTGGGCCCGCAGGGCTTGTTGCCGGTCGAGCAGGTCACGGGCCTTGGCGACGGCTTCCTGGAACTGGCCCCATTGGTTCATGGAGCGAATCATCTCGGACAACGCTTCGATGATCCGTTGCTGATCACCGCCGGCGCGGGTCAACAGGTCATTCTGATCCGTTGCACCGGGCGTCCCGGCTTGGCCCAATTGTCTCGACGCGGAGGTGGCTGGCCCCGTGGCTGTCTCCCGCAACTTCCGGGCCAGGCCGGCCACCTGCTGAACCATCGAGCTGTTGTCGATCCCGTTTAGTTCCATACGCCGGCGCAGGCTGGCAAAACGCCGGGCCAACCCGTTGAGTCGTTTGGCCAGACGGGCCTGGCGAGCCCCCAATCCCGTCGCGGTTTCGAGTTGACCGGCCGAGGGCGACGCCTCCCCGGCCATGCCTTGGTTCAGGGTCTCGGTTTCATCCTGCAAGGTCTGTTGGTCCAGCATCGATTGCCGCAAGCGGTTTTGCAGCAGGGTCAACTGGTCGCGGAGACGGCTCTCGAACTGGGCCTGGGAAATGATCTTGATGCGCATCGAAGAGGACCGCCCCACGTGTGGCTTGGCGCCCTGGTAGGCGTAATTGTCCTGGGCCTCAGCGTGGAATAGGACGGCGGTCCCCGGTTTGAGGTCCAGGGGGGTCAGGTTCCAGTTGTACTGGGCCAACCCCAAGATGCGCTCGCCGGCCGGCACGATTTTCATAACCGAGGTCAAGGACAACTCGAGGGGCGCATCATCGTCCAGGCGTTTGCCGGAGATTCGCATCGCGGTGATGCCAAAATCGTCCTCGGCCCGGACAAACAGCGCCACCGATCCGCGGGGCGTGATTTCGGTTACCGCTTGGGGTTCTTGGAAAACCACGGCCGGTGCTTCGTCGGGTCGGGCGATGATGCGGTAGACCTGGTCGGCTGGGCTCTCGAAGCCGTCGGTATCGGTCAGGCGAATTCGAAACTCAGCGTCGTCCAGCAATTCAAATCGCCCGGCCAGCGCCAGGGGGTCGTCCTTGGCGGGCCAGCGCATGGCCCGCGAACTGCCGTCGCCAAAATCCAGCCAGGCGACGGGTAGGCCCGCCGAGTTCGAGGCCACCGGTTTGCTGGAGTGGACCGAGATGCTGATCGTGCTGCCCCTGACGGCGGAAAGGTCGGTGGTGTTCAGGTCCACCACGACCGATTGGGCGTCGGCGGCATAGTCGGGTGGGTGGAGGGTAGCCAAGGCTTCGGTCACGGCGGGTCGGGCGGCCACCGTGATGTGCAGGGCTGTCTCGCGCGTGTCGTCGTCACCGGCCTCGAACCAACAGTCCATGTCCTGGCGGATGTCGACGATGGTGCAAACAAACTCATTGCCCGCCTCACGCCGCATGGCCAGGCGCGACGTGTCGCCGTCGGCGGTTCGAATATGGACCAGGCCTCGCAGGGTGGGGGTCAATCCGCGGACCACGCGCATGCGCAGCTCGGCCGACTCGCCCAGGGCCACCTGCTTGTTCTTTGACAAGGGGACGATTTCCACGTTTCGAGGCCAACGCACGCCGCTGAAGGGAGCTGCGTATCGCTGCCACCCGATGGCAGCGTAGCCCGGTGCCTGCAGGTGGACCCCCAGCACCACGGCCACCGCCAGCGCCAGGCCCAAGCCGCGAAACAACAACGGGCGGGCCGATAGGGCGTCATCGAATCGAATCTGCCCAACGAGGCGGTCGGTGTTGTCGATGACTTGGCGGCGCATCTCCTCCGAGCCGTCCTGGTTACCCAGCAGGAAATCCACGGTGCTGGTCAGTCGGTCTTCCAGCAGCCCGGTGCGTGGGTGGCCCACCGACCAACGGTACTGTTCCAGCCGACCGGCGACTTGCACCAGGCTCATGGAGCGAAGCAGGGGGGCAAACACCCAGTGCATGACCGCGGCGATCCCGCCACCGAGAAAGACCAGCCCGGTCAGCAAACGGGGGACCGGCGGCATGCCCAGCAGCCAATCCAACGACACGGCAGTCAGTAGGGCGAAGATGCCCCCGGACACGACCGCGCAGAATCCGTACAGCACCAATCGGATGCGCACCGCGCGCCGAAAAGCCACCAAACGATCCAACAGTTGAGATTCAGGCACCATAGGCCGCTCAGTCATATCCCCCACCTCCAAAGGAGGTGGGCCACCCGCCTTCTCAATTCTCACTTTTCACTTCTAACTTCTAACTTCTCACTTCACCCGTCATATCATTCCAAACGCTTTGCGCAGAATCCATTCGGTGCTCATCAGTATTACGAACAGGATCAGGGCCAACTTGGAATCCCACAACGGTTCGGAGATATCATCGGGAATGCGGACACTGCGTTCGTGGATTTTGGCGAGGGCTGAGGCCAGTTCGTCGGCGTCCACCAACTGGCCGCCCGTTTCGGCGGCGATACGGGCCAGAACCCGGTGATCGGCTTCGGGGTGGCGGGCCTCCAGGTCAGCGGCTTCGACGCGAAGGTTGGCCGAGGCTGGTTGGTCGCCGGCCCGGGGGGCGATCTGCTCGCAGCGCAGGGTGTAGCTGCCCGCCTTGGGGGGTACGAACCAGGCTTCATAAACGCTCGAGGTCTCCGACAACCGTTCGACCGCGATCCGGGTCACCGGG
>JBHHVM010000376.1:0-3915 GCA_046754265.1 Phycisphaerae bacterium | reverse complement strand
GTGTTCACACTTTTGTGTGTCTTTTTTGGCAACTCATCTCCGACAGGCTGAAGCGGACCGCTCCGTGGGCAATGCGGGGGTCGATGCCCATGGCTTGCAGGACGTGGGAAGGCTCCAAAGAGCCGCTGCTACAGGCTGAGCCGGCTGAGGCGCAGATGTTGTTCTCGCTGAGCAGCATGAGGATGGCTTCGGCCTGTAGGCCTGGGAAGGCGATGTTGGCGGTGTTGTCCAGCCGGGGGGAGCTGCCTCCGATGACCACGGTCTCGGGAACCACTCTGCAAATGCCGCGTTCGAGGCGGTCGCGCAATTCGCCCACGGACTTAGAACCCTCGGCCAGGCGGGCCAAGGCCAGTTCAGCCGCGACGCCCAGGCCGACGATGCCGGGTGTGTTCTCGGTCCCGCCGCGCAGGTCGCGCTCCTGTCGACCGCCGATGATCCCCGGACGCAGGCGCGTCCCCCGGCGAACATAAAGCGCTCCGGCCCCCTTGGGGCCGTGGAACTTGTGTCCGGACAGGCTTAGAAGCTGGACAGGCAATTGGGTCACGTCGATGGGCACCTTGCCGATGGCTTGGACCGCATCCAGGTGCAACGGCACGCCTCGCTCAGTTGTGAGGGCGGCCACGGGATCGACGTCGGCCAGCACGCCGGTTTCATTGTTGGCCCAGATCAGCGAGACCAGGGCTGTCTCGTCGCAGATGCAATCAGCGAACTGGTCGAGGTTGAGCCGGCCATCCTGATCGGCGCCGATTTCATCGATTCTGTAGCCCTCTCGAGCCAGGCGTTCGCACAGCCGCTTGGTGGCACTGTGTTCGACGGCCGAGGTGACCACGTGCCGCTTGGTGGGGCGCAAGGCCAGCGTCCCCCGAATGGCCAGGTTGATGCTCTCGGTGCCGCCGGAAGTGAAGATGATTTCCCGTGGGGCTGCCCCCAACAGGTTGGCTACCTGCTGCCGGGCGCATTCGACGCGGTGGCGAATCGCTTGGCCGAATTGGTGGACGCTGGAGGGGTTGGCGTAGGCTTGGCTCAGCAGCGGCAGCATGGCCTGGACCACTTCGTCGTGGGGTTGGGTGGTCGCGTTATTGTCCAGATAGATGCGATCGCTCACGCTTAGATTGTAGAGTTAGCTGGACGGGGGTTCAAATCGGTGAAAGGGCAATGAAGGTGGTCTTTACGACTGTCACTGCACTAGTCGCTTCAGGCTCTCGCCTTGGTCGCCTTCAGTGCTCCGGGCTCTGATGGGGGTTTGCTGGGGGCTGGGCGTGGGATCTTGCCGGAATAACAAAAAGAAGAGGCGACCCCTTGGGGCCGCCTCCGATGGCTTGTCACGCTCGTCTATCGTGGCGTTCTGAGATCGCTTCGTCTTGCGAGCGTGTTGCGTTACTTCGGAAAGTTAAAGGACTTGCCCCGAACCGTGGCGGCGGTGGCCACAATAAAGCCCCCGCTCTTACAGGGGGCGACGGCCTTGATCGTGCTCTTGCCGAACTTCTTGCAGAGGACGTTCTTGGCGCTGGTCGTGCTCTTGATGCTTTGGTTCGTCTTGCACCACTTGTTGAGCTGAGTGTTGGTGACCTTGCAGATGTTGGCGCCCTTGTTGACCCAGTTGGCGAAGGTCTTGAGGTGGGCCGGCGAGGGCCTGGTGCCCTTGGCCGGTCCGCGGGTCTGGTCGCAGAGCATGCGGAAGCATTTGACCTTGGTCTCGAAGGTGCTGTTGATGTTGCCATAGCCCCGGGCGCAGGTCGTGCCTTTGCCGGATGCACCACCGGTGCTCTTGCCGGCCGACGCCGACCGGAAGGACTTGCCCCACGCGCTGCGGGTCGATTTGGACTTTCTGCTGGAACTGCGTTTGCCGGCCGCAAAGCTGCGACCCTTGTTGCTCTTTCTTATCATTAGGCTGTACTCCCTTTTTCTGAACGTGACTTGCCTGGGAATTTCATGTGGACCGATCATCGGACGTAAACCTGTGACACTTGAGAAAATTGACCTCTGGGCAGTCCCGTTGCCGGAACAACTGAACGTGGAACCTGGGCCGGCGGGGGGTCGTTCGACCTGCGATTCGCCCGGTGAAGTCGGGCCTGGCAGTGCTGGCGGGGGCGGCGCTCGATGATGGACCTACCGGCTCAACCTCGTGGAATGCGGGGCGGCGACACCGTTTATATTGGACGTGACCGGCGCCGGAATGCCCTTTGAACCCGGTCAATCCGATCGTGCCCGATTCAACGGGATGATTGATACCTTTGGCGAATGTCGTGGCATCTAACGACCGATCTTCATAGCAAGTAGGGGCAAGTTCCCTAGTGATGCGGGGTTTCGCCGAAGCCGGTCGGGGTCGAGGTACCGGTCCATTCCGGCTGGCGGCAAGCGGAAAAAGGTCAGGGGTCATTATGGTCGAAGTCGAATGCGGGCATGCCTTGGAGGAGCGGGTCTTAGAAGCCGAGAATCTGCCGTCGATCCCGATGGTGGCGCTCAAAGTCTTGGAATTGACGCAGAATCCGGAAACCTCCGCCAATGAGATCGCCGAGGTCGTGCAGAAAGACCCGGCCTTGGCCGCCAAGCTGCTGAAGATGGCCAACTCGTCGGTTTTCGGGATGACCAAGAAAGTGGGGTCGGTGCAGCAGGCCATGGTCGTCCTGGGGATGCGGACGGTCAAGGTGCTGGTGCTCAGCTTCTCTCTGGTGGATTCATTCAGCGATCGTCAAACGGGTGAATTCGGTTTTCAGAAGTTCTGGCGCCGGTCGCTCAGCTCGGCCGTGGGCGCCAAGTTGCTCGCCGATGCGGGCAAGAGCCTCTGCCGGGACGAGCTGTTCGTGGCCGGCATGATTTGCGACCTGGGCCAGTTGGCGGCTTATCTCTGCGCCAGCGAGCTTTACCTCCCGGTGATTCATGAGCACGGCCGTCGCGGCGGCACGATTCAATCCGTCGAGACGGACTTGCTGGGCACCAACCATGCACAGCTCACCAGCCGATTGCTGGTGGGCTGGGGCCTGCCGGACCTGATTTGCGATGCGGTCAAATGCCACCACGGTGACGGTCTCGACGATCTTGAGGGCAAGACCGCGTCGATGGCCCGCACCCTTCACGCAGCCTGTCTTTTGGCAGACCTGTTTTGTGGCGACGTCGATTCCACTCAATTGGATGAAGTCAAACAACGGTGCCTCGAACTAACCGGCGTTAAGCCGGCGGACCTGGAAAGTGTTCTGGAAGACCTGGACATGTGGGTGACCGAGACGGCCACCCTGATGTCGATCGAAATCGGCAAGACGACCAGTTACGACGAGCTTCGCCAGCGGGCCACGCAACAATTGGCCGCCATGACCATGGACGCGGAGTTGGGCCGGTGCGCGGCGACCCGCCAGGCTGAATCCACGCGCAGTGAGCTCGAAGCGATCAGCGGCGAGGCCCAGGCCCTGCGCAAACAAGCCAACACCGACGCCCTGACCGGCATCGCCAACCGGCTCGCCTTCGAGAACCATCTGGAGGCCACGCTGCAAAAGGCCCGCGCCTCGGGCGATTCGCTGGGGCTGATCATGCTGGACGTGGATCACTTCAAGAAATTCAACGACACCTACGGACATCAGACCGGCGACCAGGTGCTCAAGAAGTTAGGCCAATGTCTGGGCAAGATATCTCGTGGGCCGGTCAAGGCTGCACGGTATGGGGGCGAGGAATTCGTCATCGTGGTCAATCAGGTTTCAGTGGAAGCCTTGGAAAAACTGGCCGAGAGCGTGCGCAAGGCGATCGAACGGCTGCGCGTGGAGCACAACGGTCAAAAGCTCGTTGTGACCGCCAGCCTGGGTGTCTCGCATGTGAGTTTCGCCCACGAGAACGTGGAAGCAGCCGAGTTCATCGAGCGGGCCGACGAGTGCCTGTACGAGGCCAAGAAAGCCGGCCGAAACCGCGTCGAGATCACGTACTGAT
>JBHHVM010000375.1:0-3945 GCA_046754265.1 Phycisphaerae bacterium | reverse complement strand
GTGACGGTGTTCCCGACCGTGTTCCCGTTTCTCTCCCGTCGAGATGTTCCTGAACCACGGTGTTAAGTTCCTTTCGGTCGATGGATGTTGTGGTGCTGGCAGGCCTGCTCCCGGGTGCCTTCGCCGCCTGGTTGCCACGTTCGTCGAACCACTTGCGTACGCGCGTCTCGTCAAAACGCCATCTTCGTCCCACCCGCGTGGCCGGAAGTGCCTCGCGGGTGATGAGCGCATAGACCGTCTCGACGCTGAGTTGCAAGAGTTCAGCAACTTGACAGGCTGTCAGATACGATCCACTCATAAGGCACCTCCCGGACCAAGCGAGTTGGGCTCCACAGGGTTGAATCGGCTTGAATCGAGTAGCCGTGAAGAGTTGGCTGCTTTTGGGATTGCGGTTCCGGTGACTCCTCGGGCGTCAGAGCGGTTATCGGTCGTCATCTCGACGCACTTTCGCCAGCATCGCAGCGGATTGGTCGGTGAAACAACATGGCCAAAGGCTGGTCGTGCGAGAGTTCGCCCAGTACTCCAGGGCAAGTACGGACGGAGCAAGCGCCGCAGATCTCGAATCGCTTCTCGCCGAGCCATGTGGATGCCACGATGAGTAGCCTGCAGCCAAAACCAAGGCGACGAAGGATCAGGCCTACGCGATTATGAAGAGGGGACAACCGGATCTCTACGAACTGGAACCGAGCGAAAACACCTTGACGGTTGATCAAGGCGTTCGCACAAGCTTGAGAAGCACATCCAATGGATCTTCGTGCCGGCGTTCAGGAGAGTTCTCGTCCATTCAGGATTGCGCTTTGGGCAGCGGGACACCGTGGATGAACTCCTCGTGGCCGCCCAATTGGACATTCGGATCGGGCGGCCAGTTTGCCCCAGAACGGATTCAAGATTTCCGCGTAGGAGGAACGCGGGAATCTCAGGCAGGCCTGTGCGTTGAGCCGGAATCGGTGTCGTCCGACGAATAGCGCCGGCGGTGTTGTTCCCAAGGTGGCGTTCGAACTTCGAACAGGAGCGAGCCGGTGCAACCGCAGCTCGGGCATTCATCAGGAATCTGGTGCGTAAAGAACTTGGCTCCGCATCCTTGGCAGAGGCAGTAGTAGTAGGTCTTCCCGGCAACCTCGTGATCGGGTGGTTGCTCGTTCACTGGCTTGCTCGTACCATCGCGGCGCGCATCGACTCTGGCAGCCGAGTCCAGTTGGCGAAGACGAACTCAGCATCGGAATCAAACTCGTGCGCGCAACTGCTGGGGCCAGTGCTGGGGGGGGCTCAGAATCAGCTTGGTGATAGCGCCAGCGGGGTTTTTGAGGTGCCTTCCAATCTGATAATCCTATGCCCGCCAGGAAATGATGCGCTTCTCCGCATCCCATGACCGCGCAAGGCGTTTCCTCGACACGGTCAACAGCCCGTTTGACGACACAGGTTATAGACCCCCAACCCGAGCTTGACCAACCGCATCCGGCATGATTTGACGCCTGGCCGCCAGAGGTAACCGCAGCAGGTCCTTGGCCAGGTCCACCGCACGTAGTTCTAGGCAGGTTTCCCCCGGGCCCTCAATCCCGGTTGCGGGGCGCTCAATGCGGAAAAGCACTCGCCCGCCGACGACTTCGCCGGGCCTGGCGATCAGTAGAACTTTGCCGGTGGTAAACGCAGCCCGGTATTGACCGACGGCGTCAGCATCGATCGTAAACGTGAAACGACCGGCCCGGGCGATGCGATGAAACCCCACCGCGTCGGGTGGGTCTATCTCGATCACCTCGTTCCGACGGCATATTGCGTGGAAATCCTCTGGCTCGATCGGCAAGTATACCAGTGGAAAGATGTATGCCTCCCCGGTGTACCATAGGTCCTTGCTGGATCGTAAGTCCGTCACGAAAATGTGATCGAACGCGTTCATGCCGGGTCGCAGATAGTCCATCGCCTCGCGAAACTCGACCTGGTAGCGGGCCTGCACCTCCGGGTTGGCGGGATAGCGCACGAAGTAAATGACCCCAAAGCGCACAGCCAATCCAAGGATAACCGCGGCGGCCACCAGCCCCGTCGCCCGCCTCATGGCGGCCCGTTTGGCGTACTCCAGGATCACCGACAGACCCAATCCACCGATCAACGCGAACACGCAAAGGCCCACGGCCGCCCGGGCGGTGCTCGCACCGCCGTGCGTGGTGGCCGAGGCGATCGGGTAGAGCAGTAGCCAAGCCAGCACCAGTTTCGACGCGGCACGGCTTCGTTGCCGTGTGAGCCGGGCCAGACCCACGATGAGCAGCGGCAACAGGTAGCATTGAAACTGGCCCACACCCGGCGGTGACTGGTCTACCCAGCGATCCCCGGTGATAAACAGCCAATCGGGCCCGAAGTGGTTCAGGTACTGGCTGCCAATCGTGGACATGGCGGATGCCCAGGTCGATTCCGTGTGCAGCAGCGATTCGCTCAACGCCCGGGCGTTGACGCGACTCCAGTCCATGACATGCACGCGGATCATCGGACCGGCCACCACCGCCGCGGCCACCAGCATCACGGCCAGCGCCCGCCGTCCCGTTTTGAGCCGCACCTGCCCGAGCCACGTCCGCCGGTACACCACGCCCACAACCAGTAGCAGGGCCGGCACAAACAGCCAGGTCGATGCATAGGCATAAGGGGCCAAACCGATGCCCACGCCCGCCGCCATCATCCAAGGCCACTTCAGACGCAGCGGGCCGGGGGCATCGGGCGCACCCGCCAAGTCAACCCCCGCAGCCGACAGCAACCACAGAAGCAACACGGGGAACAGGGGGGTCAGACCGCTTTCATGAGCCAAACGACTGATAAAGATATGCCAGGGACACAAAGCCAGCAGCAGGGCGGCCAGCAATCCCGCGCGGTTACCAAAAAGCCGTCGGCCCAACAGGTACAGCACCAACACCGTGGCCACACCCACCAGGGCAGTGGGCAGACGGCTGGCCACCACCACGTGTTCCGGCCCCAGAACCGCCTGGAACGGTACCGTCAAATAGGCCATCAAAGCCGGCCTGTAGTCCGCATCCCCAAATGCCCGCAACACGATGGGCCAACGTTCGCCCCAACGGTCCTGACCGGTCTTCAACAGGCAATAGCCGTCGTACGCATTGCTGGCTTCGTCGTGACTTAGGCTCGGTGGCACCTGGTCCAGCCCAACCAACCGGAACCCAGCCGCCACCACCAAAATGACGGACAATGGCCCCCACGCGCACTTCGCCACTCGCAACTCGCCAGTCGAACTCATCCCTGCGGGTTCACCGTTGAATCCAGGAACCGAACGAACCGCGCCCGGCCCGTCATGCCCGATTCCTCAGGCTCGTCGTCGATCAAGGCTGTCGTATGCCCTTCGTCCTCCAACATCCACAATTCCTTGGGCTCACCTGCTTCATCGTGCAGGACCACCGTCTGCTGACAATCCACGATCCGGTCCGCCGTGCCGCAGATGAACAGCTTTGGCACCGCCGGCACGCGCCCGACCGCATAGATCGGATCAGCCCCATCGGCCACGAACCACCTGGACACCAGGCCCGAAACGCCCCAAAGCCACCACCGTTGCCGGCAGACGAACCGGGCCTCTTCCTGATAACTTGCGAACGCCCCCTCCACCGCCAACCCGGCAAGATCGTCCCGCTCAGCCGCCGCCACGATGGCCACCGACCCGCCCAACGACTGCCCGAACAGGACCACTCGGTTCGCATCCACGTCCGGGCGGGCTCGGGCATAATCCACAGCCGCGTGGACGTCGGCCACCGCACCCTCCCGACTCGGGCGACCCGGCGATTCCCCGAATCCCCGGTAGTCAAACACCAGCACGTTCCAACCCCGCTCAGGCAGCCAAGCCACGAACCGGTAGTGCCCCGTGATGTTGCCGGCGTTGCCGTGGCAGTGAACCAACGTCCCCCGGACGGGCCCAGCGGCCGGCAGAAACCAGCCGTGCAGCCGCAGCCCGTCGTC
>JBHHVM010000374.1:0-3950 GCA_046754265.1 Phycisphaerae bacterium | reverse complement strand
GGGATGAAATCAAAGTGGACGTCCCACAGATGGACGAACATGAAGAAGCGCCCGCTGGTGTGACCTGCCAGCCAAGACTTGACGGCCTCCAGGACGGCGGGGGTGGTGATGTCCTGGTGGGAGTCCTGCATGATTTTGGGGTCCATGGCCCAGGATTCGACGGGCGTGCTGTCGAGGGTTTGGGCGTAGGAGGTGCAGTCCTCGTATTGGTCGAACCCCTGGGCCAGCCCGAAGGCGGGGTGCAGGTAGGGCCCGGCAAAGAACCCCACGGTGTCGAAGCCGGCCGACGAAAAACGTTCGGCCAGGGTGACCATGCTGTCGGACAGTTTTTTGTCGGTGTCGGTGCAGCCGTGGACCGAGTCCACCAGGGAGGTAAACATCGCTGCATGGGCGGGCAGCGTCCAGGAGGTGCTGGAAATGTGGTTCTCGAAGAGCACTCCTTCGGAGGCCAGGCGGTCGATTCGCGGGCTGGTGGGTCGGTCGTAGCCGTAGCAACCCAGGTGATCGGGGCGGAGCGTATCGATGGAGATCAACAACACGTTGGGTTGGACGGGCGGCGCGGCAGGCGTGACCGGCGTGGCAGGGGCATCGTCGGATGGGGTCGCTAATCGCTTGCAACCGATGCCCGTGACCCCGGCGGCGAGCACCAACGTCAGGGTCATCATGGGTTTGAGGAGGCTCGAAGTCGTCACGGGTTTGTGTCGCCTTATCTCTTGGGGTTCCTGTGATCGGGCAACTGCCGGTGCTTCGGGTCCCTTGGCCCTTCAAGGGCAGTGTAGCAGGCCTTGGACTGGCGGCAACGGTGTGGTGGCCTGGGGGCTATTTCCAGTGGAACGGTTTGCCGGCCTGGTAAAGCTCCAATCGGTGTTGCAGGCCGGCGAGTTGACCTTGGCGTCTTTGCGACCTGGCCAATTGAATGGCCTTTTCGAGGGTAGCCACCGCCTCATCGAATCGGCCCGCCGCGGCGTAGGCGGCGGCCAGCACGTCCAGGTCGGAAACGCGGGTGCCATGGAAGATTCCGTTGGCCCGCTCGGCCAGGCGTACCGCCTCGGCTGGGTTGCGTTGACCGGCGTCAGGGGCGGTGGCGTAGAACCAGGCCAGGGTCCTGGCCAGGTCGGCGTCGTCGGGCGCGATACTTACGGCTTTTTGCAGCAAGGCGACGCCTTCATCGGCCCGGCCTGCGCGTACCAGCAGGGGGAACAGTTGGATCTGGGCCGGTTTGAGGTAGGGCTCGCTGGCCAGGACCCGGCGATACTGGTCGATGGCTTCTGCGTCGCGTCCCATGCGGGCCAGAAGCGCCGCCAGCTCCAAGCGCAGGCCGAACTGCTGAGGCAGTTTGTCCAAAACAACCTGAAAGTGTCGGCGTGCCAGTTCGAGTCGATTGGTCCTGGCGCAGAGTCGGGCCAGGTCGGCGTGGACGGCCCATAGCTCGGGGTCCAGTTGCAGGGCTCGCTCAAAATGCAGGACGGCTTGATCGTCGTACCGGCCCATGGACACCTTGGCCAGGTTGGCATGGTTCTGCGGATTGTCAGGGTCGGCTGCCACCGCTTGACGCAAATAATCGATGGCGGCCTCGACGTCGCCTTGTTTGTAAGTCAGCGTCCCCAGCCGATTCAATGCGTAGAGGTCGATTGGATTGCAGTCCAGGGCTCGCTCGTAGTGGCGTCGAGCGGCGTCGGCATCGCCCTGTTCCTCCTCCAAGACGCCCAGACTCACTTCGAAGGTGGGAATCATATCCTGGGCCCGGTCGAAACCCAGGCTGCGATTGATCGGCCCCAGTGCCAGGGCCACGCCAAGCGACAGTGCAGTTGCCGCCGACCAGGCTGGCGACCGTCGCCAGTGCCATGCTCGAACCATCATCCACGAAGCCAGCACGACGATGACCGGAATGGCTGGGACGCGATATCGTGGTGTGTACCAGAACACGCCGACCAGCAGGAGGGGAATGGCGAAGATCAGCAGTTCGGGGGCGAATCGAATGGGCCTGCGAAGCAACGCCACCAGTCCGATGAGTGCTGGGCCCATCAGCCAGGCGGTGTGAACCGGGGCCAACCACAACAGGCTGCCGAAGGGATAACCCTTTTCAAGGACCGGCGTATAGATGTCGCCATAGATTCGCCCGGTGAGAAACCAATAGATTTTTCGAAAGAACATGGCCACGGTATGGGCTGGGTCGGATCGCCACAGGGCAAAGACCTGGTCGCGATAGAAGCGATCAATCTCGGCCAGACTGCCCTCTTCGCCCTTGGCCTGGCGATACTGCCGGCCGCAGGCGGTAAAGAGGTCGTGCCGGTCGTGGCTGGTGCCCGGAATCGCTGCGTACACGCCGGTGGAGTTTTCTTGATTGCCCTGGCGCAGGTTGATGGCCACGGCCGCCTGAATCAAGAACAGATCGCCGTTGCTGGTGACCCAGTTGTGAATTGTGGCAGGGGCGATGACCGCGGCGGCAAGCAGAACCGGGACGGCTGCTCGAAACAAGTCCATCCGGCGTCGCGGTGACTGCCAAAACAACCAGCCCCCCAGGGCGAGCACCAAAACCATGGCCGGTCCGTACGAAAGGCACAACAGACCCAGCACGAATCCCAGGGCGAGGCGCCTGCCCAGCGTCGATCGGTCTTGCACGGCCAACATCAGCCTCCAGGTGCCGGCCAACAGGACCAGTTGAAGCGAAATGGTCAACACGCGGAGTGAGAAGGAGGCGCAATCCAGCAACAGCAGGAATAGGCCTGCCGACCACAAGCCCACGGCGGGGCCGAAGCGACGCCGCCCGATCGACGCCAGCAGGCAGGCTGTCAGCAGGTCGGCCAGCATCTGAAGGACATAGATCGTTGCTAGATTCGCACCCAGTGCCCGCAGCACACCGAGCAGGTACGGATAGAGCGGCGCGGAGAAGAATGGCGTGCCCAGGGTCCATTGACCCTTGGCCAGGACTCCAGCCCAATCCCAGTAAACCCCGGCATCGACCCTGGGCGAGCCGGCCAGCGGATTGTGATGAACGTATTGGGCAACGATTAACGCCCGGAAGATGCCGCCAAGCAGACAGATGGCCAATAGGATGGTCAGGAAATGACGACCCGACCAACACGTTGGGGGTTGTGGAGTGGATCGGGCGGTTGACGCGGGTTTGGGCCCGCCGGGATTATGGGAAGCTAAACCGCTCATGCGATCAGGTGTCCAGTTTTCCGGGCCAAGTCCGGTCAAGCGACGGTGGGTGCCTTATATAGTCATCAAGCCCGGCCATCCAGACCGGCGGTACGGTTGAGCGCTGGTCCTCGGGGCCCAGGCCATGCCGGCGTCCGGGCATCACCATCCGGAATCGATAATGCGTCCCCCCGGTACGCCACATGTCCTTGACCAGCGGCAGGTCTCGATTCCAACTGCATAGTAAACCCACCATGGCCAAGCCGCCGACGATCCGGCGCAGATGGGTGCATTTGGGACCGATCAGGTCGGCCAGGCTCTTGCGGATCCGCACCAGGACTGCGCCGGCCGGTATCGCCAGGAAGGGATGCAAGGGCAGGTTATAGCGTGACAGCGAATAGGTCAGTCCGAAGAGCAACGTGGCATGGACGCAGAGCAGAACGATTAACCCCCGCATCGGTGAAGCAGGCAGTATGGTCAAGCCAAGCAGGGCCGCGCCGATCAGCAGCACGTTGAAACCGACGGACAGGGCGGTCAAGCATCGGTTCGTCGAGCTTGCCGGAGCCGTCCCGTACCAGCCGTTTCGCAGGTGGCGTAGTAGAAACGAATCCACCGTCCAAAGGTGGGCTGACTCCCAGAGGCACCTCCGCAAGTAGGCCCCCGGGGCGGCACTGATGCGGCTCCAGGCTTGTTTCATGGCTTGACGTTGTGCGCCGGCGGGATCTTCCAGGTCGGCCTGGCGATACTGCGTCCCGCCGACTTGACCGTAGCGAAAACTCCAGAAATCGTCCTTGTCGACGAAGGCGGCT
>JBHHVM010000373.1:0-3954 GCA_046754265.1 Phycisphaerae bacterium | reverse complement strand
CGCGTTCCGGGATCATACAGGGAACCGGCACCCAAAAATGACAGAACTTCGCCCCACCCAAGGACCGATAATGTCCACCAGGCAGGGCCGACGACCTCAGCGATCCGAAGCCGGCCTCGCCGAATCTGACCGCCCCGCACTCTGGGGCACCTTGGCTGCAAAAGGGCAAAGCCGATGCGGTTGACTCCACCACTCACGACCGGTATAAGCCGGCGCGTAGACGATGGGCGAGCCTGCCCGAAACCGGAAGGGAAACCGTAACCTAAATGATCGTAGACTGTTACACGCATTACTGGCGATCACCCAGCCAAGTGGGCCTGACCGGCAACTTGGCAGGACCGCCCGCGACCGCCCCATTCCGACACGACGACCACGACGCCCCCCTCGATGCCGGGGCTGAGCGCCACTTCGCAGCCTGCGAACCGGTCGACAAGACCATCGTGCTGGGCTTCGAAAGCGCCTATCTTAACGCCTCGGTGCCCAACGATCAGGTGGCTGAATACGTCCAACGACACCCCGACAAGCTCATCGGCTTTGCCGGCATCGACCCCAGCAACCCAAAACGGGCCATCGAAGCCATGACCTATGCCAAGGCCGAACTGGGCATGCGAGGCCTATCCATCGCCCCGGCCGCCCAGGACGTACACCCCACCGCCAGCACCGCCATGAAGGTCTACGAAGCCGCCGCCGACCTGGATTTGCCGGTCCTGTTCCATTCGGGCCCCTACCTGGCCAGCCAGTCCAAAATGGAATACGCCAAACCCATCCTGCTCGACGAAGTCGCCCGCGAATTCCCCAGCCTTCGGATGATCATCGCCCATCTGGGCTACCCCTGGCAGGGTGAAACCCTGGTCCTCCTGGCCAAGCACGCCAACGTGTTTTCCGACATCAGTTGGCTGCTGCACCAGCCTTGGGAGGCCTACCAGGCCCTTCTCTCCGCCTCGCAGTACGGCGTCACCGATCGGCTGCTGTTCGGCAGCGGCTTTCCCTACACCTCAGCCGCCAACTGCATCGAAGGGCTTTACAGCCTCAACCAACTGGTCCACGGCACCAACCTGCCCACCCTGGCCCGCGAGGAACTTCGCAGCATCGTCGAGCGCGATGCGCTGGGCCTGCTGGGCATCGGCACAGGCCACGCCGACAACAACGGCCAACTCCGCCCCGAGCCCCAGCTTCTCGACGATGACAACTAGGGGACCGCTGCCCGTCCCTTCAGGGATCGGGTGGCACGGTCTGGCGCAGCCAGGCCGTGGGGGCCCGCGATCGCCACGCCCTATCGCTCTGTGTCGAGAGGCTGTGACGCCCATCATGCCACGTGCGATCGGGCACCAGCCGGGCCGCGTCTTCGCCCCGGCAGACCGATCGACCGACCCTCCAAACCCCGCCCATCCTTGACACAGTGTGCTCCTTGGCGACAATCCACCGCACCCGCCTGCCTGGCAGGCCCCCCGGCGGACCGAAAATCCCCGAGCAGACCTAGCGCGAATCGGAGACCTTCTCGATGGCAACAGCCCGAGCCCAACAACGTGCCGGTGGCGTCACCGGCATCCACATCTGGCTGATCGCATTCGTGGCCCTGTGGCTGGTTTCGACCGTGCTGTTGGTCTGGCTATACACCGAGCAGACCGCCCTTCAAAAACGGGCCGACGACGCGGTGGCCAGCAGCCAGAACGCTCAGAGCGACGCTCGCAAATCCAAGAACGCCATGGGCCAAATCGCCCAACTGGCCACCGGGTCAACCGATGACGACCCTGCCACCGTGCAGGGCAAAGTGAGCGACCTTTACGCCCGCATCCGTGACGAAGGGGTCGTCCCCGATGCCAGCGCCTACGACGACCCCACCGCCGGCTTGCTGGCCGGCATGACGGCACTCTACCAGGCCTATCGCGGCGAATACGATGCCCGTCTCGAGGCCCAAAAGCGGGCTGACTCGCTGGGCGACGAAGTAGAACGGCTCATGGCTGAGAACACCCAGCGCCAAGAAGCCTTTCAAGACAAAGAGGACGCCCTGGTCGCCCAAGTCCAGGAGCTGGAAGGGGCCCACGAACAATACCGAGAGGCCCGCGACGACGAAATCGACGACGTCGAGGAGCGCATCACACAGAAAGAACAACAGTCCGCCAAGGACATCCAGGAGCAACGCGCCCAAAACACCCGCCTCGCCAAACAGATCGACGAATACCGCTCCCTCTACGACGACCTCAAAGGCCGACTGGGCAACCTACAAAACACCCCCTCCCAGTTGCTCGCCATCCGCCAGGGCGACGGCGAAATCCTGACCGCCAAACCCGGCGAAGACGTCGTCTACATCAGCCTGGGACGGCGGCAGAGAATCACCCTGGGCATGCAGTTCGCGGTCTATTCCGCCGACGAGGGCATCGGCGAAGACGGCCAGGCCAAGGCCCGCATCGAGGTGGCCCGCGTATTTGAGACCTCCTCCGAGTGCGTCATTCGCCACATGTTCAGCCGCATTCCCATCGTCGAAGGTGACCTGGTCAACAGTCCTATCTACGACCGCGACCGGTCCTTGACCTTCGTCGTCACCGGCGCCTTCGACTTCGACGGCGACGGCCAAGACGACCCCGACGGGGCCGATCAGATTCGGGCCATCGTCCGCGACTGGGGCGGGACACTGACAGACAAGGTCACCGCTCGGGTCGATTTCGTCGTGTTGGGCAACCCGCCCCCCCAACCGCTCGACTCCGAAAACCTCAGCCCGCAACAGGCCGACCGGCAACAGGCCCTGGCCAGGCAATTCGACCGCTACGCCCAAACCCTGGACACCGCCCAGGCCCTTTCGGTCCCCATCCTCACCCAGCAAGTCTTCATGCGCTTCCTGGGGTATTGAAACAAAAAACCGAACGTCCGCCCCGAACCCAGCACCCCGCCAAGCCCCCAACACCTCCCGGCAGCCCACCGCATCGGCCGGAAAACCCGCCAAAACCAACCTGTTCCCGGAGCCACCCCTGTGATTTGCATCTGCCCTAACTTCTTTTGTGATAATGGCATACGAAATGCTTGCGATTTGACGGTCTCATAATCGTGTGCTATACTTGCTTGACTGGTCGCTGATTTGGGCAATAAAGCCTGTGATATAGCAAGGCAGCCTGTAGCGGGCGCATGGCCCGTGGGTCCACAATACTCTACCCGCATCATATCGGGGGTTTACCCGGTTCTTGTACGCACTCACTGACGCAAAAGAAGAAATCCGCCAGCGCGTGGATTTGGTGGAGTTGGTCTCGGAGCATGTCGCTCTGAGGCAAACGGGCAACTCCTTCAAAGGGTTATGTCCTTTCCATAAGGAAAAGACCCCGTCCTTCCACGTCGTGCCCGCCAAGGGACTGTTTCACTGCTTCGGCTGCAAGGCCAGCGGCGACGCCTACAAGTTCCTCCAGTTGCGCGAGGGGGTCTCGTTCCCCGAGGCGGTCCGCATGTTGGCCGACCGCGTGGGCGTGGAGATCACCTCCCGCCACGATCACCACACCGCCGGGCCGACGCGCTCGGACCTGGCCCGGGTCAACGCCTGGGCCGCCGATTTCTTCCGCAACCAGCTTCAAGACGCCCAACTCGGTCAGTCCGCCCGCCAATACCTGCTCCAGCGCGGCATCTCGGACGAAATGTCCGAACGCTTCAACCTGGGCCTGGCCACCGATGCCAATGCCGCCCTGTGTCAATCAGCCCGCTTGGCTGGACTTCCCGAATCGCTGCTCGAGTCGGCCGGGCTGATCAAACCCAGCCAAAACGGCGGCTTCTACGATACCTTCCGGCACCGCCTCATCTTCCCCATTAACGACACCACCCGGCGAGTTATCGGATTCGGAGGCCGGGCCTTGGGCGACGCGCCGGCCAAATACCTCAACACCGCCGGCACCAGCCTGTTCGACAAAGGGCGGGTCCTATACGGATTGGACCTGGCCCGGGCCTCCATCGCCCAGGCAGGACGCACCGACGGAC
>JBHHVM010000372.1:0-3955 GCA_046754265.1 Phycisphaerae bacterium | reverse complement strand
CGTATGGGCACGCCCAGGGCTTGCAGCGCGGTTCGCAGGTCTTGCATACGCATGACCGGATCCAACTTCCCAGCCGTGGTCATGGCAAATCCGCACGAGCTGGCCGTCCCCAGGTTGCCGTGGGCGGCGGCCAGGTCCAGCCAGTGGGTCATAAACGGGCTACCGCAGTGATAGCCGTCCTCCACGCTGACGTAGACGTCCGGCGTGTTCTCAAACAAGCCATCAAACGCCCGCCACACTCTGGCGATTGCATCGGGATAAGAGTGACCGACCGTGGCATCAAACAGATCACGATCACGGACGAACCCGTCGGCGTCAACCAACCCCTTGTCGCCCAGCCCCGCCCAGATGGCGGTCAATTCCAGCGGGTCGCCGCGCAGCGGGTCGTATCGCAAGCGGTTCTCTTTTTTGGACAGGCTCGCCCGACCCTGACGGCTGAGGACGACAATGTCGAGGCCGTCGCGGTACAAGGTCAAGGCGATGCCTTCCACGCCGACCAGATCGCCGGCCACGGCCGCCGGTTGCTGCGTGTGGATAGCCGCACAGGTGACCACGCCGAAGCCGGGCAAGACCACATCACCCGGGGCCCGTAGCGACTCGCCCACCCGGTACCCAAAGCGGGTCAGGATCCGTTCGAGGGGGATGCGACGACTGGTAACCAGATTGTGGCCGTGGTCGGAAAGCAGCGTGATGCCCACTCGGCCGCCGAAGGTGTGGGTGATCTGTTGACAGAAGCGGTCCAGCCGCACGAGGGCAGCTTGGTGGCCGTTGCGCCCGAACCTGGCCCCCAGCGCCGACGTGGAGACGACGTAGGCTGAGAAGTTCTGCCCCGGGTTCCCGGTGAACAACCGTTGTATCCGGCCCAGGTCGTGATCGAACCACCGATGGGGCTTGGAGTAAACTTGCCCGTGGGCGTAGGGCGAAAGGTGGTAATCCACGCAGGCCAACCACGGGGCGTTACGCTCAGCCAAGTAGGTGCCGAACCCCGAGGTGAGGCGGGTGCCGTCGTAGTATTCCGACTCCACGCCCGGACACGGCGAGACGCCGAAGAACTCGGCCAAACACGGATCGGTCATGACCGGGAAAGGGCTGATGATGCGGGCAGGGGGGTCAAACAGCCGGAACCGTCCCTGTTGCCACAAGTCGCGGACCATGGCGAAGGGGATGCTATCCAGGATGATGAGCAGGTGAGGGACCGCGTCGTCGTCGGCCGATTCCACGGAGATCGGGCCCAGCCGTGCAGGCCAATCCACGACCGTTGCCAAGCCGGCGTCATCATCGAGGCCAAAGCGCAACTGTTGCATGACGCCATCGGGCCCGAGCCGCTCGGCATAATCGGGCTGGCCGTCGGCGTCCGTATCGTACAGGCGCTCTGTGTTTCCACCGTCAATCCGGCGCGTTTCCAGCGGGGCAGCCGGGAAGAGTTTTGGGCCGGGCCCCGCACAGGCAGCGGGAAAGAGTGTCAACAAAGCGACACTTCCGTACGCAACGACTGACATCCGGGATGAGATTCGTTTCATGTTCGATATCGGCGCTGGACCGGTCCGGCGGCTTTGGGCATGATAGCCGAAGATGACCCGGCCGACACCTCGGCGCGGGGGCGGAAGGTTGATTCCTCCAGACGATGGGTGACCTCTTGGTGCGTCTCTTCTGGATCCTGGTGGGTACGTTGTTGCTGCCACTGGTGTGGGCCGAGCGGGCGGTTCATGCTATTGGCCGTCCCCGGCGTCAACCCGCAACGCCCGGTTCGGGTCGCATTGTCATTCTCCCGGGGATAGAAGGAGGGGGTTGGCCGTTGCGGGGCATGGTCAAGGGCTTGCTCGATGCCGGAATCCGTGCGGACATCACGGTCGAACCCTGGGCCAGCCGGTCCTGGTGGATGTTGGGCCGACTCATGAACTTGGATGCCAATCGCCAGTTGGCCGAGCGCCTTGCAGCCAAGCTGGCCGACCTGCGACACCGCTATCCGGATGAGCCCATCACCCTGATCGGTCTGAGCGGTGGTGCCGGCTTGGCGGTCCTGGTGGCCGAGGCATTGCCGGCCGACGTGCAGTTGGACCGTATGGTGCTCATCGGGGCGGCCATCTCGCCGCGGCGGGATCTGGCTGCCGCCTTGAAACGATGCCGCAACGGCCTGTTAAACTTTTATAGCCAGGCGGACTGGCTTTTCCTGGGGCTCGGAACGCTGATTTTCGGGACCATCGACCGGTGCCACACGTTTTCAGCCGGTCTGACCGGATGGCGGGGCGCCGGTGACGAGGCCGCTAGGGGCGCCGTTCACCAGATTCCCTGGAAGCCGGCCTGGTTGGCGGTGGGACATCATGGCGGGCATCTGGGTTGGTTGTCCCGTGGCTGGGCCCGATCCGTTCTGGCTCGAGAATTGACCCGTCCGGCCCCGAATCAGCCTTCATCGGTGTAAAGCTCGGCCCAGATGTTTTTGCGGCGGTCGCGCACAAGCAGGTGGGCGATCTGCGTCGCCGGCTGACCCGGCGCCGCCCGGTGGTAACGCACGATGATGTCGCTCCCCGGCAAGACCGCTTGAAGCACATCCGCTTCCAGCAGTTCGGGCAGGACGCCGCCGAAAACACGGCCGGCGTATTTGAGGGTCAGACCATCCCCGTCATGGACCACGTCGTCGAGCACGTGGTGATCGTATCCGTCGGGGATTTCCAGCGACATAAAACGGGCACCATGTGACGGTAGGATCTGATCAAGCGGCGTGCATGCTACAAAGGCGATAGGCAAGGGGCAACAGCGGAGTATCCTGGCACCACGGCTCTTGACGGGAAGATCGTCTCGCGGGGCAATCCGGCGGCGGCGGGCCCTATTCTGCTTCCGATGCAGCCGGCGTCTGCGCTTCGCCGTCGCCGGCGGCATCGTCTTCGGAGGCATTGCCGGCGGTGGACTCGGCCCGCTTGGACGACCGGGCGAGCATACACCAGTTGATCAGCTCAGTGAGCTGTTCCTGGATTTTTTCAACCGGCTGGTGATCCATGAGGGCGGACTCAAGCGCAGCCGCGGCCTCGGTGATGGGTTCGAAGCCATATCCGCCCGCATCGCCTTTGATGCTGCGGCTGGCTGATTCCAACCGCGCCATGTCGTTGGCCGCCAGCGCTTCTTCCAATTTACGGATCGTCTTGGGCAGCTCATCCACGAACTGGTCGATCAGCTCACTCATGGCTGGATCATCGCGAAAGGAACTCAGCAGGGGCTCCTTCCGCAACTTCTCGATCATTTTCGACAGGGCTTGTTGCGTCAACGGTTTGGGCAGATAATCGTCAAAGCCCGCCTCCAGACAGGTCTGGACATCCTCGGCCTGGGTCCTGGCCGTCAGCGCCACGATGGTCCCAGAGTACCCCTTTTTGCGAAGCTCCCGGGTCGCGGTCAAACCGTCCATCACGGGCATCTCGATGTCCATGAGGATGGCGTCATACGTGTTTTGCTGGGCCTTTTCAACGGCCTGCTCCCCGTTGTCTGCCACGTCGACCTCAGCCCGGAGCTTGTCCAACAGGAATCGAGCCAACCGTATACTGGACGGATCGTCGTCTGCCAGCAGCATCCGCGTCTTCATGGCCTGCGAGCAAAAGTCAGCCGGGATGATTGCTTCGTCGAAGAGTACGCCCACCTCGTGCAACAAGCCCTCCACATGCCGGCAACGAACCACCATGCCGTTAACCTCCGCCCAGGTCCCGTGGGAGGTAATCAACTGCACCGTGCAGCGGGTGTTCGTATGGACGAATCCGCCGTGCAGGAAGGAAACACCCGTGGCGCTGAGTTCGCGCGTCGGAACCAGGTACGAGGTGGAATTGCTCGAACCCGGCTGGGTCAATTGCACGACGCACGACTTGACCCGGTGGCGAAATCGCTCGTGACGCCGTTTCTGGTGTGCCTGACGATCGGATTCGTCATCGAGGCGGTCCAGGACAGCCTCGAGCCTGGCTTCATCCAAGCGGAC
>JBHHVM010000371.1:0-3959 GCA_046754265.1 Phycisphaerae bacterium | reverse complement strand
CGGTGGCACGGTCTGGCGCAGCCAGGCCGTGGGTTCTCGCGATCGCCACGGCCTAGCGACTGCGTCGCTAGACCGTGCCACCCCTCGAACTACCTGTGACAGGACACGAGTAGGACAGCGCTGAGCCGCGAACGAGGCTCACAGTGCGGTCAGATTATAGGCCCAGCTCGTCGGTGAAGTAGGCGGTGGTATGGCGCAAGCCCTCTTCCAGGTCGACTTGCGGGTCGTAGTTGAACAGTTTGCGGGCCCGGGTCAGGTCGGGGCGCCGGCGGGCGGGGTCGTCTTCGGGCAGAGGGTTGTGAACCACCTCCAGCTTCCGCCCCAGTACCTTCCCGATGGTCTCGACCAAATCCAGAATGGTCAGTTCGGCGTCGTTGCCCAGGTTGACCGGGTCGTTCGTGTCGGTGTCCATCAACCGGCAGAACCCCTCCACCAAGTCGGACACGTAGCAAAAGCTGCGGGTCTGTTTGCCGTCGCCGTACACGGTGACAGGCCGATGTCGCAATCCCTGGCAGATGAAGTTGCTCATCACCCGCCCGTCGTCGACCGACATGTTGGGCCCATAGGTGTTGAAAATACGGGCGATGCGAATGTCGAGTTTGTTCTGCCGGTGGTAGTCCATGGCAAGCGTCTCGGCCACGCGCTTGCCCTCGTCGTAGCAACTCCGCGCGCCGATGGGGTTGACGTTGCCCCAATACGATTCGGGCTGGGGATGTACGGTGGGGTCACCGTAGATTTCGGACGTGCTGGCCAACATGATGCGGGCGCCGACTCGTTTGGCCAAACCCAGCAGGTGATAGGTTCCCACCACGTTGGTCTTGATGGTCTTGACCGGGTTGTATTGGTAATGCACCGGGCTGGCTGGGCAGGCCAGGTGATAGATCTGGTCCACCTCCAATATGATCGGTTCGATGACATCGTGGCGGATGAACTCGAACCGCCCGCTGAGCACCAGCTCTCGGTGTCGATCGCCGAAATTCTCTCGCCGTCCGGTGAAATAATTGTCCAGACAGATGACGTGGTGGCCTTCGTCGAACAGCCTCAGGCAGAGGTGCGAGCCGATAAAACCCGCCCCGCCGGTAACCAAGATGACTTGTGACGACATGTGCGGTCCCTTGTGATGGGGCTCGGAATCAGTTAGCGACGACGGTTCTTATCGGTTTATTTGCCAGGCGACGCCCGCCGGTTCGGGGCCATCTTAGACCCCGAGCCGTGGATCGTCGAGCGGTGCGGCAGGTCAAGGTTCCGCTGGCGCGGACCAACGACCTGCCCTACGATTCTGCCGTTTTGGCTCGTGGATAATGCAGTATACCACGGCCTGGCTTCGCCAGACCGTGCCACCCCTGCCCTACTTTGGGCCGCCTAAACTGTCATGCACCCGGAAGCGTGAATCCTCGAGCCGGCACCTTGACCGGGTGTGATTGTGCCCGTCAAAATGCCGGCGGAACCTGTCGCTGTCGACCAGGACCACGAAACGGAGCCGAAAGAGCATGGACGCGTCCATTCAAAAAGCCGTCGATCGGTGGTTGGGCGACCCGGCTATTGCCGACCCCGACAAGCAGGATATTCATGTCCTGCTCGAAGGCGGGGAGCAAGAGGAATTGGCCGACCGATTTTACCGCTGCCTCGAATTCGGCACCGGGGGCATGCGAGGCCTGATCGGCGCCGGCACCAACCGGGTGAACCTCTACACGATTGGCGCGGCCGCTCAGGGTTTGGCTGACTACATTGGGCAACAAGGCGACGCCGCCAAACAGGCCGGTGTGGCCATCGCGTACGACTGCCGCCGGATGAGCCCGCAGTTCGCCGAGCGCACCGCCCTGGTGCTGGCGGGCAATGGCATCGGGGCCTATCTCTTCGAGCGACTCCGCCCCACGCCCCAACTTTCTTTTGCGGTCCGGCAGTTGGGTTGCACGGCTGGCGTGGTGATCACGGCCAGCCACAATCCGCCGCAGTACAACGGATTCAAGGTGTACGGGTCGGACGGCGGGCAGATTACCCCGCCGCACGACCGGGCCATCATGGAGCGGGTGGCTGGGGTCGAATCGTTCAGCGATATCAAGCTGATGGGCCGGGCCGATGCCGAGCGGGTTGGCCTATTGAATCACCTGGGACGCGAAGTGGACGAAGCCTTCCTCGCGGCGACCCAATCGTCTTGTTTGAATCCCGACCTGTGCCGGGCCCAGGGTGATCGGCTCAAGATCGTCTATACGTCTTTGCACGGGACCGGCGGGACGTTGGCGCCCGAAGCGCTGCGCCGGCGCGGGTTCATCCAGACGCTCGAAGTGCCCGAACAGGCTGTCCCCGACGGCGAGTTTTCCACCGTCGAATCGCCCAACCCCGAAGAGGGGGCTGCCCTGAAGATGGGTATCGAGCTGGCCAAGATAGAGCGGGCTGGCCTGGTCATCGGCACCGACCCCGATGCGGATCGCATGGGCATCGCCGTGCGTGACCGGGATGGCCAATACGAGCTGGTCAGCGGCAACCGCATCGGGGCGCTGCTGTGCTATTACATTTGCGAAGAGTTGACCCGCCAAGACCGCTTCCCCGACAACGCGGTGGTCTTGAGCACCGTCGTTTCGGGCGACCTGATGAAAAAGATCGCCCGGTCTTACGGTGCCCAAGTCGAAGAAACGTTGACCGGCTTCAAATGGATCGGGCATGCCATCCGGCGATACGAACAGCAAGGCACTGCGGACAAGCCGTCCAAGACGTTTATCTTCGGGGCTGAGGAAAGCTACGGCTATCTGCCGGTGACGTTCGCCCGGGATAAGGACGCCATTACCAGCACCGCGTTCATCGCCGAAACCGCCGCCTGGGCAGCCAGCCGGGGCAAAACGCTGCTCGACGTGCTCAACGAGCTTTTTGCACGGTTCGGCTATCACCACGAAGCTGCCAAGAGCATGGTCCTGCCGGGCAAATCGGGCGCCGAAAGGATCAAGGCGATCATGGAGCGACTACGCACGGATCCCCCGGCCGAGTTGGGCGGCTGTAAGGTCGGTTCGATGACCGACTACCTCACCGGCCAATCCACCGACCTGATGGCCGGGCAGACGTTGCCCGCTCCAACCGGCTACGACCTACCGGCCGCCAACGTTCTAACCTTCAACCTGGTTGAAGGTGGCAAAGTCATCGCCCGTCCCAGCGGCACCGAACCCAAGATCAAGTTCTACATTCTGCTGGTCGAAGGCGATGCCGATGGCGCCGAGAAGAGGGCCACCGACAAAGCTCGGAGCATCATCGCCCAGCTTGAGCGTCTGGCGGGCTAATCGACAGGATTGAGGCCCGGTACGAAACGGTTGCGCAGCGTGCTTTGATCTTGTTGAACCGAGCGGCTAGCATGCAGTCGATTGGCGCTGCAGGGTTGATCCAGTGCGGGCGTCCGCGCGAACTGAAGTTCGCGGCTCGCATGGTTCCCAGGGAATTGGCGCCGTCATATCAAGGGATTCCAATGCTCAAACCACTGTCTAGAATCACCCTGGCGGCCTCGATGATAGCCTGGGTTGCGTCGGGATGTGCGCCCGGGCCGACCGGCAGCGCCGGCGACGACGGGCAGCGCGCGTTCGACGCCGATGCAGTCATCCTGGTCAAAGGCATCACCTGACCGGGGTGAGCTTTCCGGCTCAAACGCTCGGTCGAGCGTCTGGACAGCGTCGATGAGATCAAGGTGGAACTGGCCACGGGGCTGGTCCGGGTTCGGTTTCACCCCGGGGCCACTCCCTCGTCGGATCAATTGCGGAAGGCGGTCACCGATGGGGGCTTTACCACCAAGTCGGTGGATTACCGCAAGCGCCCTGCCGAGCCCGCACCAGCGCGACAACTTCGCCAGGAAGAGAATTCATGATGCGTTTTTCGAGCGTCAAGGCGTGGACTCTAACCCTCTCGGGGGTATCGATGGTTGCTATGAGCGGGTGCCTGGGGCCCAACCCGGGGTTTTTCGTCGGCACCTCGGCCGCCAA
>JBHHVM010000370.1:0-3966 GCA_046754265.1 Phycisphaerae bacterium | reverse complement strand
CACCAATCGCCTGATGGGCGCCACGGCAGGGCAGGCCTCAGACTCCAACCGCTTCGAACCGCTTATGGTCGGTGACCACGTTGCGACCACGGGCCACATGGATGTCGACGCCTTGGGGAACCCGTTCCAGTCCGCCCACACCATGCTGGTGGGCGTCCAGATTGCGACCGCACCGGGCCAAGCCGATTACATCACGGTCTTGGAGGGCGAGTGGGACGTCAACACCTGGGCGAACCTGCGCCTGAAGGGTCTTAACATTGGCGCCATGTCGAGCGACACCAATGCGGGCATCTACCGTAACGTCGTGAACGGCGCCAGTGACGCCACCTTGGGCGGGTCCTGCGAAAAGACTCAGCTCATCGGCCACTCCGAAGCCTGTAATTTATTGGGCGGCGCGGGCACTTGTACGGCCAATTTGGCGGCGAACGCCATTAACGCGACTGGCAATGGGCAGGTCTTGAAGCTGGTCTACGACTGGGACTTCGTTGTGGGCGAAAGCAAGGCGTTCAGGAACCCGGCCGCCGTATTGGGCGCCCAAGGGGATCCGGATGGGCTCATGGTTGTCGGGGATACCCAGGCCAACAACAACTTTCGCATCTTCACGCCCGCCGGGCGCGATGTCGTCTACAAAACGGCCACGTTTGAAGCCTGTGAGGCTGGCACCGGACCGTGTTTCGATGTGCGTGACGCCAATGGCAACCCGGCGCAGTGGGGTTTCTACCTTTCACCCCTCGGCCTCGGTCATCCCGAATGGGAGGAGATCAGCCTGCAGGAATTCAATCACCCGTTCTCCTTCGAGGGCATCGCCTGGGCCAAGGACCGGCGTCTCGGCCCCGGTGGGGGTAATGAGCCTCTCGCGGCCATTCCATTGCACGACCCCTCCATGGCGCTCGACCCCTTCCCGACATCGGGCATTGACAGCTGCGGGGTCATTAGCAACATGCTCGCCACGGCCAACACCGGGTTTGTGCCGACGATCTGTACGCAGGAGTTCTTGATCCGCGACGTTTGTGCAGGAGCCGCATCGGCTCCGGCCCCAACCGGGGACACCTCGCCGCCGATCGTCACGCCTGAGGCGGATGTGATCCTGGATTCGGCGGGTCCGTTCCCGGTGCCAGTCCACCTGGGTTCGCCCACCGTCATCGACAACGTGAGCGCTCCGGCTAACATCACCCTTGCCAACGACAATCCGTCTGGCAATTACGATGTTGGGGTCACCATGGTGACTTGGTGGGCCATGGACGAAGCCGGTAACATGGGTTTCAACACACAGCTCGTGATCGTGAACAATACCAACCCGATCACGATCGACAGCAACCGGCCGGTCATCACGATGCTGGGCAATCCTGTCGTCAACCTGTTCAAGAACGATCCTTACGTGGACGCCGGGGCGACTGCCTTGGACGACGTGGATGGCGACATCACCGCGAGCATCGTTACGGACAATCCGGTTGACATGGCGTTTGCCGGTAACTACACCGTGACGTATAACGTGATGGATTCTTCGGGCAACCCCGCCTTTGAGGTCACCCGGACCGTCATCGTGGATGAGGACGTCACTCCGCCGGTGATCACCATGCTGGGGCTCAACCCGGCTTCGGTGAACGAGGGCGGCGCCTATGTGGACGCCGGGGCGACGGTCAGTGACGAAACCGACCCAGCCCCAAGCCTGACCACCGCCACCACGGTCAACAACACCGTGACCTATAGCGCGGCCGATGCTTCGGGCAACACTGCTGTGGCCGTACGTACGGTCAACGTGGTGGGTGCGCCTGGGGACAACACCGCGCCGGTCATTACGATGCTGGGTAACGCCGTGGTCAACATGACGGTGGGCGGCGCCTACACGGACGCTGGGGCGACTGCCTCCGACAACGTGGATGGCGACATCACCCTCAGCATCGTTACGGTCAATCCGGTCAACACGGCGTTGGCCGGTAGCTATCTCGTGACGTACAACGTGACTGATGCCGCCAACAACCCTGCCGTGCAGGTCTCCCGTATCGTCAACGTGCAAGCGGCGCCTGGGGACTCCACCCCGCCGGTCATCACGCTGACGGGTGCTGCCGTGGTTAACCTGACGGTGGACGATGCCTACAACGACGCTGGGGCGACTGCCTTGGACGACGTGGATGGCGACATCACCCTTAGCATCGTCACGGTCAACCCGGTCAACACGGCGTTGGTTGGAAGCTACACTGTGACGTATAACGTGGTTGATGCCGCGGGCAACGGTGCGGCGCAGGTCTCCCGGACCGTCAACGTGAACGCCGCGGTGGACAACATCGCGCCGGTCATCACGCTGTTGGGTAATGCCGAGGTCAACCTGACGCTGGGCCAGCCTTACACGGACGCCGGGGCGACTGCCGCGGACAACGTGGATGGCAACATCACCGGCAACATCGTCACGGTCAACCCGGTCGACGTCAACGCGGCCTTGAGCTACATCGTGACGTATAACGTGGTTGATGCTGCTGGCAACGCTGCCGTGCAGGTCTCCCGGATCGTCAACGTTGTGGATCCGGGTCCGCCCACGACTGAGGTTTGTTCTCTCACCCGCGCCTTGTACATCGGCGGCGCCTTCAGGGATTTCTGGAGCATCTCCGGAACTTCGGACACCCTGCAGGGTCAAGCTGTCGACGTGTACCTGGGACCGGTCGGCGACACCTCACGTCCCATCGGCGCCACCACCGTTTCCTCCACCGGTCGTATTTCTCTGACGACCCCAAGAGGATCGGCGTCTACGGATGGCACCGTTCCTGGTATCAACGACACCGAGGCTTGGATTCAGACCAGCCTGGGTTGCACCGCCTCTGCCAGCGTTAGGCAGATCGGCAACTAGGAATGTTAACCTCGGTGCAGTGATGCACCGGACCGCGAGGGCTTCGGCCCCCGCGGTTTTTTTTCCTCCTTTAATTGGAGCACGAATCTCATGAACCGAATGATGGCGCGCTTCGCTGTTGGGGTCTTAATCGCGGGGTTTTGCGTGGCGGGAATTTCCGTGCAACCTGCTGCCGCCGCCGCTCCGGTCGGATCTCCGTCCGAACGGTTGGTCTGCGATGTTCTTGGCGACTGGCTAACGACCGGCAATGTCCTGGACTGTCCGGCATCCATCGCCTCGATTCGCGTTCCGGACCATCCGGATCGGCAGCGGATGCTCACCACGGTGCGCCGCGCTTTACAGGGTTACAGTATGATCTGGATTTGGGGACCGGAAGACCGGCTTTTATTGCTTAAATATTTGGGGCAGGATCTTGTCTCCACGGGTGCGAAGCCCGCGCTCACCGGGAAAAAGGCGGAGGCCCAGGTATTCAGGGCGCTAAAAAACCTCACCACCCCGCAATTGCATGTTCTGGCGCGCGCCTCGAGCCAAAAACCCCTGGCGGGAAACCTGTATAGCAATCCCGCATATCAGAGCCTGTTCCAAGCGGCTCAAATCCAATCTCCCGAGGACTGGTCCGGGAAAAGGGCCATGCGCATCAAACGCTGGATCAAGAAGGTGTTTCAAAGCCGAAGATCATGAACATCCCAGGCACCCCGGCTTCTCCTGAAAGGGCCGATGGCCTCATGGCTTCAACGGCGCCCGTCCTGAGCCTGCCGGCGGTTGTTAACCGCCCCGGACCTGGCATGACAGCGTGCGGGTCACCTTGAGCCCCGCTGTCCCCCCGAGCTGGCCGCAGGGTGACTTGAAGGGGTGGCGTTGCGGCGTCTCCTTATAGAGAAACTTTGCGCCGTGGAACCGCGGTTCGATTTTTCAGCAGGCGGCCGATTATTTTCCGAAAAGGTTTTTGAGAGAATCACCGGCATCCTTGAATTCCTTCTTCAAATCCTTCTTCAACAATTTTTCCGGGTCGGCGATGCCCATCTCCAGCGTTTCCCTGGCCTTGGACACGACGCCCGCCGCCGCCTTTTTCGCCTGCCCCAGGTCCAGACCGCCCACCGCCTGGCCAATATTCCGGTTGAGGG
>JBHHVM010000369.1:0-3982 GCA_046754265.1 Phycisphaerae bacterium | reverse complement strand
GCACCAACCGGCGTTCCACCATCCGCTCCAAACGGATCACCGCCGTCGCAGCCACGCTGAGCGCTCTCGTCCGGCGGAGGACGATGCCCGCGTCCAAACGAGCGCAAGAGCCGCCATCCCCATCCTGTGTGGCACCGGTTTTCAACCGGTGATTATGGCAGCCCAGGCCCGTCGACAAGAGCCTCCAACGAATCCGGGCCCCAAACCTGCTCTTCAACCGAGCCGACCGCGCTCATAACGAAGAGAGACCCGACATGGCCAGCCTCGATTCACTTGGACCCTCCAGCGTCCACCGGCCAACGCGCACCACGTCGCCGCCACCCTCAAAACACCGACCCGTGGCATAACGCGGACCAACGCCTCCGCCCCACACCGACAACTCAATGAACAATTAGCCCGCATGACCGCGAGCACTTGATAGGCAATATCCGAAACTTCGGCATCGACCGTCAGGGCCGGGCCGACGCGGTGGCTGGGCTTAGGATTTGATGCAGCAGGCGGCGCTCCATGGCACCGTCTCGGCCGTCGGCGATCCAGTAATCGTCTTGGCCGGTGAGCTGCCGTTCACCCTGCACGCCGGGCAATAAGTCTCCGAAGATTTGGAGCGTCGAGGCTGTGTTGTTGTACTGCCGCTCCGGGGTGGCGAACGTCTCCCGCCGAACCGTCACGGAAATCAGGCCCGACCCCGCGTCCGCCATGCGATCGATGCGAACCTCAGCCGTGCGGCGCACCGTCCGTAGCGAGGCTTCAAGCAGGTCGTAGGCCGTGTCCACGTCGTGACGCCAGCACTCGAAGAAACTCTGGCTGGTTACCGGGAACGTGGTCATCAAACCGGCCCGCCGATCGACCCGGTCCAACTCGAACCGGTGTCGGCGCAGGGCCAGCATAGCGCTATCCCAGAGGCGATCGAAGTCCCCGTCATCGGCCAGGGTGACTTGCTGCGACACCGGCTCGGCCGGGCGAACCGGTTGATGACAGCCAACCGCGCCCAGCAAGGCCAGAAATGTCATTGTCGTGCACCGCACCATGACCACCCATGATAGGCCTTGGGCGTATGGCGTCAACTGATGGCGGAAAGGTAGCATGACCGGCCGTTGAGACAACGGGCTATTCGGGCAACCCCGGTAAAGCAGCCAGCAACCCGGTGCGATTGGAGGGCGGGCCCATATGGGCGCCGGGATTACTCGTGGGCCCACGCTGGTTCCGTGCGGCGACGGCCGCCTCCCTCAGCAGTTGGGCCAGTGCGTCGTCCGGATCGGCCTGCAGGGCCCGCTCGAAGGCCAAAACGGCACCGGCCGAGTCGCCCGAACCGAACCGCACGTACCCCAGCACCAACCAGCCCTGACCCGTCGCGCCGCCGCGTTCGAGTTGCTGCTCCAACGCCCCCAGGTGGGCTTCGAGCAGTTTGCGATCCGGATAAAAATAGGTGACATCCAAAGGCTGCGAGATGGCGTCGGGAATCAAATCCAAACCGCGTCGCAACGCCAGGGCCGCCAGATCGTAATTGCCCAGGGCAAAATGAGTCAAAGCATAGGCCAACGTCGCTTCGCCGGCATAGACGCCGTCGAGTTGAGCCCGGATATAGTGTCGCCGGGCTTGGACGTAATCGCCCGCCGCGAAGGCGGCGTCTCCTTGTTCGAGTGGAGCCAGAAGCGCTGCGCCAGCCGGTGCGGGGCTTGCGACGATCACCGGAGCCGGCGCGCTGCCCAGGACTCTATTATCGTAAGCCCGGTCATCGTTCAGATAGACGACCGATTCTCTCGTCTGCAGGCCGATGCCGGTCACCGGTGCGTAGAAAGGCCCGCCGTACCCATACCCCCGGTAGTCGGCGCAATATCCGCTGTAAACGTAGGGGTCATAGCCGCGTCGATAACGGTAGTGCCCGCCATAGCGGTGATGGCTGTACGAAGCGTAGGCGTGATAGCCGTAGTGGTGGCGAGTGGTCCCAATTCGGCGGATGGCATGCCCTAAGTCGGTCCTGCCATGGTGCCGGGCGGTGTCGGTCAGCAGTCCTCGAGAACCGTTACGAAACGGCAGCGGGTTTGCCTGGTGATGGGCAGGCCCGCGGTGGCTTCGGTTGCGATGCGAGCGGTGGGGAATCATGCGTGGCGGGGTGGGCCTGACAGCCTGGACCCGCGGATAGCCGGTAAAGGGTCGCGCCCGAGATGGGCTGGTGCCACGGTTAGACACTTGAAGTCGTGGGCGGTGACCAGGGGATGACGGGGACCGCCCGTTTGAGCGCCGTATCATGGAAGGCGCCCGGTGGCTCGATGAAGACGGCCGATGCGCCCCGGCCGACCGTGTGGACCGCCGCGATATGAACCTGGGGCGGGTCGGTGACGGCGCGGCCCGGCTTGGAGAAGCCCCGAACCGGCCCGAAAACTTACGGTGTCCCGCGCGGCTGGACCGGTGACCCTGGCTACGGCGGACAAACGTCGGAGTGGCCGACCGGGGCCGGGTGAACCGCGTGCGCGGGGCGCTCTTACTCGAAAACCTGCCTGAAAACTTGCTCTTGCCGCGCGACGCATGCCGCGATGGCGAGAACGATCGGGTTTTTCGGCCGGTTGCAGATCGAAAGGACCGCCCCGACGAAAAACCGCTTCGCCCCGATCGCCGGTGCAAGGTGGGTCGGGCGCGAGACGAAGAGGCACGGGTGGCGGATGAATGTGAGGATCGGGATCGGGAACCGCGAGACTGGCCCCGGGCAAGGTCGGCCGCCGCCAACAGCCCGACTCCAAGAACCACGGAAAAAAGCCACCGGCTGGGCGATGGATGCAAGGGCATCATCGGAACCTCCTGAGACTCCATGGCCCGAAAATAGTTTACTTATGTTAAATATACCCCAACCGGAGCAATAGGGCAAGTTCCCGGACTCAGGTTAACACAGAATGTCTTGTAACTCGTTTAGGGAACTGATCTTATGGTCAGGCTCCGAATTGCCCACGTCGAAAATTCGGCCCTGGCGGCAGACCCATACCGTGGTGATACCCATTCGTCGGGCCCCTTGCACGTCGGCGTGGAGGGAGTCCCCGGCGTGGACCACCTGGTGCGGTTCGAGGCTTAGTCGGGCCAGGGCCTGCTCAAAAATGGCTGGGGCGGGTTTGTAGCAGCGGGCGTCTTCGGAAGTGATGATGTGATCGAAGCGCAGATCGTGGTGTTCGACGGCGCTGAGCACATCGGCGGTGTCGGCGTTGGACACGCAACACACTGGGAGGTTCAGATTGGCCAGGGCTTCGAGCGATTCGGGGTGCAGCGTCGGATGGGCCCAATACTCGACCAGGGCATCGACATAGGGTGTGGGGTCCACCTGGCCAAAGCCAAGACCGGCCAGCGTTTCGGCGAGGGTCTGGCGTTCGATATCGTAAAGCGTCTGGAATTGCTCGTGGTTCTGCGTTTCGATGGCGGCGAAGAAGCGACGGCCCCAATCCACTGAGAACTCGACGGGATCAATCTTTAGGGCCAGATCCTCGACGACGCGTTGTGACGTCGCTTCGACGGCTTCGCGATCGCCCGAAGAGATGGTGCCGTAGAAGTCAATCAGCAGCGCTTGGTACGTCTGTCGAACCATGAGAGACCTTTCTCGACACCGGCGGCGTAGCCACGACGACGGATTGATCCAATGGAAAGGGTAAGACCGACAAGACGCGCGGCGTGATCACCGTGCGCACGAAACGCCGGTTGGTGGCGCTGACGTGTCCGCCGTTCCAGCCAAAACCGGCGTAGGCTGGATTCCAATGGAGGTTGACCACTTTTTGATAGCGTTGCTTCTGTTCGGGGAGAAGGTCTTTGGGAAGCACGAATCCGATTTGGCCCACGGTCTTGCCGGTCCTGCCGTCGGCCGAGACCGCCAGGGACGACAGAATCCGGTCATAGGGGCTGCACGTGGCATACACCCGCCCCCTGACGTGGGGCAGCACATCGGAAAGGTCAAACCCGGCCGATACCGACGACGAGAACAATACCACGCGGTCGACGGTGACTT
>JBHHVM010000368.1:0-3985 GCA_046754265.1 Phycisphaerae bacterium | reverse complement strand
CGCCGCCGGCCAAGCCCAAACCCAGCAAGCGACGCGGCTTCGGTAACTGACGGACGATTGGCTTAGCCCCACCCAACCCCGGATGAACGGCTCCAACTCCGCCGATCGGCCTCTTCAAGCCCACAGCCTGGCGGAATTGTATCTCTATTTGGCGGTCACACCCTGCCCCAATTGCGGGCGGGGCCCGCTGGCCGGTGATCGGGCCCGACCCAGCCCCGACGCCCCGGTGGGTCGGCTGGCCATCACTCCGACGTGCAAAAGCTGCAAGCACCGCTTCGAGTTGGTGTTTGACGTGCCGGCCGATCAACTGGCTGAACCTGACCAGACTTCGCCGACGAACCATGTGATCGTCAACCCCAGCCAACAACGGTCCGCCATCATCGACGTGGCGGGTTGGATTACGTTATTTCGGGCCATCACCCAGGCGGCCGCCGATGCGGAGGACAAGGTCGAAGCCCGCTACCTGGGCCTGGAGGCGGCCCAGTGCCTCGAAGAGGCCCTGAAGTTCTACGACCCCGACAACGATCTGCCACCGGCCTCCGCGTTGTTTCACGACCAAAGCCGAAACCTGCTTCGAGACCATCCCGACCGCTTTGCCCGATCGCGGCTGGTGGGTCTGCGCTCTAAACTGCCCTCCCTGGACGTCATGCAGCGGCAACTGGCCGCCGGCGACAAAGCCCGCCAACCGTGGTGGAAGTTATGGAACTGAGGTTCCCGACCCGGCTATGGACCGCGCTGTCCGTCGCGAGTCTTGCGATCAGCGCAGCCGTCCGGGCCCAACCGGCGCCGCCGAACTCGGCTGACCCGGTATTGACAAATCCTGTCACCTTGGAACAACTGTCCGGCGCCTTGAACCGGACTCGGTCCGAGCTGCGCCGGCTGATCGGCGGCGCCGACCTGATGGACGGCCTATATTTCGGGTGGATGGAACAACCCCACGCCCGGGCTGACATCGCCTGCGCCGTCAAGACCTTTACCGCCTTGGAATACGAAGAACGGCTCCGCCGCCTGGGTAACGGGGCCCTTTCCGATGCCCAGGTCGGCGCCATGCTCGATTGGCTGGGCGGTTTGGCGGCCCGCGCTGCCGAGAACCCCGACAGGCAGGGGTTTTACCCCCACCGGGTCCGTCCAAATCTCAAGACCCTACTTGCGCGACTTGGCCCTTCGGGGCCTGGTTTGAGGTTGTTCGGCTTCGTTGATCGGGCCACGGCAACGCGCTATGGCGACGTCACCGGCGATTTCGACCTACTGGCCTGTTTGGGGTTCCGCGTCGTGGCTGAACCTCCCGCGCCAACCCACCCGGGCGGCGACGAATTCTCGATTCTCAGCGACCGCTCCGGCGCTCTGAGCATAGGATTGGTCCGACTGGATCCCAAACCCAGCGCCTCGACCCACAGCCCCCAAGCGCCCGACGCTGCGGGCATCGCCCTGCTCGGCGGCACGCTGGCCGATTTCATCGACCCCGCGTTTTGGGCTGGCGACCCGAGGCATCCCGACGACCTGCCGGCGATTCAGGACCGGGTTTTCGGCGAATCCTGGGCGGAATCCCTTGCCCGGCGAGGCCTATATCGCGGTTGCACCGGCCGGCCCGGCGCCGCGGTAGTCGGATGGCGCCCCCCTCGAGTCCGGGCGGAGTATGACAAGTCCGCCCAAATCAGATTGGCTATGTGGGTCCATGCGGTGTGGGGACAACGTCTGGCACTTATCGAAGGGTGGCGCGACCGGCGCGACGGATCGGCTTCTGCCTACCCCAGCGTCTTTGCCGATCCAGCCACGGTGGCCACGATCGCCCACACAGCCCTGGACATCCTTGACGCTGCGCAGGACTTGGCTGCCTTTGATCGACCGGCCCGATTCGCGGTGCTGGTGACCGCCTCAGCGATTCACCCGGCCGACGACAACCGCTGGGCCCAGCCCTACGCCGACATCTTTGAGGCCCTGGTCCAGAAGCAAAAACGCTTTGACGTGGTACCAGCCTGGGGATTGCAGGGTTTGGACAATCGGGACGCCAAGAATGCGCACCTCTTGGCGCCGCCGGATGATGCCCTGACGCCGGCAGTCCGAACGGCCCTGGCCGATTTGACCGGTTGGCAGGTGCATCGCCTCAATGACATGCGCATACCGGCCGGGGCTTTCGCCGACCAATCCCCGACCCCGGCCATCCGGGTCAGCGGGCCCGACCTGCTGGTGTTGCACGGGAACGGCCGAAGCGTGGCCCTGGCCAATACCGGTCCCGGCGCCCAATCCGCCTGGATCACATCGACCTCGCCTCTGTACGACGTATTATCCAAACGTCGGTTCGACCATCCCGACCGGGGCGTGGTTTGCGACCCCTGGCAGGTTCGGGTGCTCAGGCCCGCTGATCGATAGGGGGGTACTCCCCGTTTGACAGTTCCGTCCAGGAGTTTTTACAATACGATCTTCGGTTTACCGGGACTGGCGAGCACCATGCGAGGCAAATCGTGCAACCCATTACGCTGGGCCAAATTTCCGACCATCTGTCCGCCTCGGGGTTGCCCAACACCCTGGAGGGCGATCCCGATCTGGCCATTCAGGCGGTCAACACGCTGGAAGACGCCCAACCCGGTGAGCTGAGCTTCCTGGCCAACCCAAAGTATGCCGAGCGTCTTTCCACCACGCGGGCCTCGGCCTTGCTGCTGGATCGAAGAGTTGCTCTGCCGAAGGGCCCCTCGGCCATCCGCAGCGCCGACCCGTATGCCGGTTTATGCATGGCGGTGGTCAAGGTTCACGGGTATCGGCAACATCCAGCATGGGGCGGGTTGGACCGGGCCGACATCGCCGACACCGCCAAAATCGGCCCCAACGCCAACATCGCAGCGGGTGTCACGGTGTGTCATCATGCTCGCATCGGCAAGAACGTGACCCTGTACCCCGGCGTGTTTGTCGGCCAGGGGTGCCGGGTGGGCGACGACGTGACCTTGTACCCCAACGTGGTGGTTTACGACCGATGCGTGCTGGGCGACCGGGTGGCCATTCACGCCTGCACTGTGATCGGGGAAGACGGGCTGGGCTATGCCCCGGTCGGCGGCAAGTGGACCAAGATTCCCCAGGTGGGCCGCGTGGTCGTCGAAGACGACGTCGAAATCGGGGCCAACTGCTCCATCGACCGGGCCACCCTGGGCCAGACGGTCATCGGGAACGGAACGAAGTTCAGCAACCAGGTGGCCATAGGCCATGGAACCAAGGTCGGCCCCGATTGCATGGTCGTGGCCCAGGTCGGCGTGGCTGGTTCCACCACACTGGGGCGCCACGTCACCCTGGCGGGCCAGGCTGGGATTGTCGGGCACGCCCACATCGGGGATGACGCCACGGTCGGCGCCAAGGCCGGCGTCCGCGGTGACGTGGAAGCCGGCACCACCGTGCTGGGGACCCCGGCTGTGCCCATCGCCGACGCCCGGCGGCAGATGCTCATGGTCCAGCGCTTGCCGGAGATGCGCCGGCAGATCAAAGAACTCCAAGCCCAGGTCCGGGCCCTGTGCGACCGGATCGAACGCGACGACCCATAGGCGCGCCGGTTGCTTTCGGGTTCAACAGGGTGATTCCCGCCATGACTGTGCCCCGCTGTGACACGTCCGATGCCGTGGGTATTATCGCCGGGGCGGGGCGGTTCCCTTTCCTTGTTGCCCAAGGAGCGCGGCGGGCCGGCTGCCGGGTGGACATTCTGGGCATTCGAGGATTGGCCGACCCGGAGATTGCCGCACTGGCCGACAATTTCCGCTGGACGGGCATGGTTCGGCTGGGGCATTGGATTCGGACCCTCCGCCGGTGGGGCGATGCCCGGGCCATCCTGGCCGGTTCGGTCCGCAAGGCGGAGATGTACGGCCGGTTCCGCCTCTTGCGGTATCTGCCCGATTGGACGAGCATCAAACTGTGGTTCTTCGAGATCCGCGACAAACGTAACGACACTGTTTTAGGGGCTGTGGCTGACGTCATGGCTGCCCGAGGTATCATCCTGGAGAATTGC